>DAHUYR010000048.1 GCA_027315135.1 Microcaldota archaeon | reverse complement strand
AATGCCGCTCAGTACCACAGCAGAGCCCAAGAATGCTCCTTTTATAGCTGCTTTTGTTACCTTGAATGCCTTTGAGTGTTCGTTAATAGATGGTCCCTTAGGCTGTTCTACGTCTTTCAGAAGCCCAGCGTTATCTGATCCTCTAAGGTTTATCCTATATACTAACTGGTCAAGATCGTCTGCGTTGTGGCGTTGGTGCTCATTACCAATATTGCTTTTTGAATAGTTTCTCATTATAGTCGCCTTTAATGTCCCTTACCTTGCAGTATGTTAGCAAGATTGACAAAAAACTTACAGGCTTTAGATAAGCATTGTTCTGCTATTTATAGCTTTTGCTTCAAAAAAGCCCTTAGTTAATCCAAATCTCATAGTTTTTATTCTCTAGCCTGTAGTTTTATTGGTAATTAAATTACAGAGACACGGGTACCGAAAAGTTTAAATATCTTATTCTACCTTTATTGATTACTTCTTTTGAGAAAGGTTTAAAAGTATATCTCATATTTCGAGATTCTTATGACATGATGTTTGACAGGTGGTAAAAATGGCAAAACCAAGTAAACAAGCAAAAAATAAACAGGCCAGTGCAAGTAAACCCGTAGCGGCGCCTCGCACACGGACTGTAGAACTAAGCGAACCGGTTGAAGGCAGCATGCCGCAGGCACAGGAAAGAAGAGATGTTGGAAACACAGTAAAGAAATGTCCTAGCTGCGGATCACTTGAGATAATATTTGACAATGAAAGAGGGGAATACATCTGCAACAGTTGCGGGCTCATAATAGAGGAGAATGTCACAGACACAGGACCTGAATGGAGAGCATTTGACGCAGACCAGAGGAATGCCAGGGCAAGGACAGGAGCGCCTATAAGGTACATGAAGCCTAACAAGGGTCTTGTTACAGAGATAGATATGTATAATAAGGATATAAGAGGTACAAAACTCCCTTCCAAGAGGCAGGCGCAGCTTTACCGCATGAGGAAGTGGCATAAGAGGGCAAGCATAGCAAGCTCGAGCGAGCGCAATTATCTTGTTGCACTCCCTGAACTAAACAGAGTGGCAAGCTATTTGGGACTCCCTGAAAACATAAGGGAGCAGGCTGCACTCTTATACAGACAGTGTGTCAAAAACAACCTCATAAGAGGAAGGCCAATAGAGACTGTAGTTAATGCTGCACTCTATGCAGTGTGCAGGAGCGCAGGCATGCCTAGGACCCTTGACGAGATTGCAAGTATTTCAGGAGCTCCAAAGAAAGAGATTGGAAGATCATTCAGAGTGATAGCTCACGAGCTTCACCTCAAGGTGCCATTGACAGATCCTTCAAGCTACGTTCCAAGGTACGTCTCCGCCCTTAAATTAAGCGAAGAGGCACAGGAGAAAGCAAATCTGCTTCTCAAACAGGCGATGAAGAAAGGACTTGTCAGCGGAAGGAGCCCTACAGGCGTATCTGCAGCAGCAGTCTACATAGCCGGCGCCCTTGTCGGAGAGAGAAGGACGCAGAAAGAGGTTGCTGACGTTGCAGGCGTGACTGAAGTGACTATAAGGAACAGGTACAGGGAGCTCAAGAAGGAGCTGGAAATTGATGTCAATCTGTAAGATTAGACCTATTGTGAACTTGCATGGATAGGATTTCATTTATTTTCTTATCCTTTTTCCTTTTTTATTTAGTTTACTCAGCCGGTGCAGCCCCTTCTAACAACGCGATGATAGCTGCCAACCGGAGCATAAATAATGCAAGCTCATATCTGCAAACTACAAATGAGAGCGGCTATCTTATATTTTATCCTTCCAACCTGTCAGCAGCATATGCATACCTTAACAAATCCAGAACTGCATACAGCCACAACTCCCCATACCTTGCAATAGAGTACGCCGACAAAGCGATAAGTTCCGGAAGGAGCTCCTATTCGCAGATAGGTTATTATAGAAATGCATCGATAGTTATAATGCTTGTTTTCACGGCTTTCGTCGGCTTTCTTCTTTATTTGCATATGAAGCCGGTGGAAAATACTGGCATGAAAAAACGTAGGAGATGATTCTTTGAACAACAAGGAAAGGGCACTTAAAGAGCATATGAAACATAATGGCAAGATAGAAGTCATGTCTAAAGTGAGGATAGATACTGCAGATGGCCTTTCCGTGTATTACACACCTGGAGTTGCATATGTATCAGAAGCGATAAAACAAGATATAGAAAAGGCTTACGATTACACCTCAAAATCAAACACTATCGCGATAGTCACTGACGGAACCAGGATACTTGGTCTTGGGGATATAGGCCCTGAAGCAGGCCTGCCTGTGATGGAGGGGAAGGCACTTCTCTTTAAGAGATTCGGCGGCGTTGACGCTGTTCCTATATGCCTTTCCACGAAGGATGAAGACGAGATAGTTAGCATAGTGAAGGCAATAGCGCCTACTTTCGGCGGGATAAATATAGAGGACATTAAATCCCCGAAATCAATAAGAATAGCGAATAGGCTTGCTACAGATATCGACATACCTGTATTCCATGATGACAGACAAGGCACGGCTGTAGCTGCACTTGCAGCGCTGATAAATGCGCTCAAGGTTGTTGGAAAGAGCAGAGGTGCAAAGGTAGTGATAAACGGTGCGGGGGCGGCAGGTATAGGAATTGCAGAGCTCATTCACCATTACGGAATTCGTAATCTAGTAGTGCTTGATACAGAAGGTGCCATCTACAAAGGAAGAAATGAGAACATGAACGAATTCAAAGAGCACCTCTCAGAGATAACAAACAAAAAGCTGGAAAAAGGGACGCTTTCGGAACTTGTAAAAGGAGCAGATGTGCTTATAGGCGTATCTGAAAAGGGAGCATTTACAACAGATATGATAAAAAGTATGGGTGAAAAGCCAATAGTTTTCGCACTTGCAAATCCTTTCCCTGAGATAACATACGATGAAGCGAAAAAGGCAGGGGCGGCCATTATTGCTACAGGAAGCAGCGAGTGCCCGAATCAGGTAAATAATGTCATCGCTTTTCCAGGGATAATGAGAGGCATGCTTGATGCAAGAATAAAACGTATCAACAATGACATGCTTGTCAGTGCAGCTCTATCGATTGCGAAGAGCACCGGGAAGATAGATGCAGAGCACATACTTCCATGCATATCTGACAAGAGCTTTGATACGCGGATAGCGCCTGCTGTCGCAGGGAAGGTCGCAGCTGCAGCAACCAGAACAGGAGAAGCCCGCATAAACGTAACCGAAGAACATGTAAAGAGGAGAGCAAAGGAACTTATAAGAAGATACGAGAAGGTGGAGAGATTGGCATTAAGATATCCTTACCCTGAATCTAGAGAAATGTTGCTGTAAACCTGCAAATGTGCGTTCACAGTGTTTACTATAAGGTTCGCTTGCTGCAGTGCAAGGTTTAAATATCTTTTTATAACTTACTCTCCAATATATCTTGTTACTTTTTGACGGAGCGCGCATGCGCTGCTCTGCGAAAGACGGCTTGATTATTATGAGCAACATTAGTAATGATATTAGGATAGCTGTTGACACGGGAAAGGTCAGCCTCGGCTATAAGGAGGTAGTGAGAGCGATAGAGAACAACAGTGCGAAATTAGTAATAGTCGCGGAGAAGGCAGAGAAGAACAGGATAGCAGACATACAGCACCTCTGCAAAGTCTCCGGGGTAAAATTGGTGTCTTACGATGATAATTCTGTGGAGCTCGGAGCAGTATGCGGAAAACCGTATTCTGTGATAAGCCTTGCAATCATAGAACAAGGGAACTCAAAGATACTTGAGTATTAGGTGAATATTTGCCGAAAGGAGAATTTGCTGCAAAGGAACTTATAAAAAAGAGGAAGAAACACCGCATGCTTAACAAGTGGTGGAAGAGAAAGTACTTCAAGCTTAAGAAGAAGTTTGACCCTGTAGGAACGGTGCCTATGGCAAAGGGTCTTGTACTTCAGAAATTCGTACTTCAGCAGAAGCAACCTCACTCCGGATTGATAAAATGCGTCAGGGTTCAGCTTGTCAAGAATGGAAAGGTAGTAGGAGCGTATGTCCCTTATGATGGAACTATAAACTTCATAGAGGAGCACGACGAAGTTACTATACAGGGAATGGGAGGCTCACAGAGAGGACAGATGGGCAGCATACCTGGACTCAAGTATAGAGTCATAGCTATAAACGGAGTTGATGCTTTTCAAATAGTAAAGGGAAAGAAGGAGAAACCTAAGAGATGATTTTTATGGCAGATAATGAAAATGTTGATGATATAAAGGCAGATGTACAGGAACAGAAGAAGGAGAAAAAGTTAGTCCCACAGAAAGCTGTCCAGAAGAAGAAAACTAGGAAGGAGGTAAGTGCACAGGGCTTCAGCGAACAGCTGCTGTTCGGCAGATACAACCTTAAGGACATCAATATAGAGGATCTTAGCCTTGCACCATATATAAACCTCAGACAGCACGCATATCCGAATATCTTTGGCAGGAGGAAGGATCAGTCGTACTACAATTCCCACATAAACATAGTCGAGAGACTTATCAACAAGCTAATGCGAGGAGGAACAGGAAAGAAGGTGGCTGGAAAGGTGATAAGGACTGAGGGTAGACTGCAGGGAAGGAAGCTCAAGACAACTCACATAGTTGAAGATGCTTTCAGCATAATAAATGATAAGACAGGGAGAAACCCAGTTCAGGTATTCGTAGAGTCGCTTCAGAATGCTGCACCTATAGAGGATGTAACAAGAGTACGTTACGGAGGCATAAATTATAACGTAGCTGTAGGAATAAGCTCGAAGCGCAGACTTGACGTTGCCCTGAGGAACATAGCACTCGCTGCACTTATAGGCGGATTCAACAAGAAAAAGTCCGTAGCTGATTCTCTCGCAAGCGAGATAATGCTGGCTTCGACGAACAGCCAGGACAGTTATGCGGTAAAGAAGAGGCAGGAAGTCGAAAGAATAGCAAAGAGAGCTAGATAGTTATGGTAAGGAAAGAATTCGTAGCCGAAGAAGTAGCAAAGATTATGGGCAATGTGGATAACGTAAGGAATGTTGCCATCATAGCGCACGTTCACCACGGAAAGACCACATTGACGGATTCTCTGCTTGCTCGCGCCGGTATAATATCGAAGACTGTAGCAGGTGATGCCCTCTACACGAACTATGAAGAGATAGAAAAAGACAGACGAATGACAATAAAATCGGCAAACATCTCCCTTGCGTTCAGTTACAAGGATGCCGATTACATAATCAATCTTATAGACACTCCTGGACACGTTGACTTCGGCGGACATGTGACAAGGTCAATGCGTGCAGTAGACGGAGTGGTTCTTGTTGTAGACCCTGTAGAGGGGATTATGCCTCAGACAGAGACCGTGCTTAGGCAGGCGCTGCAGGAAAAGGCAAGGCCAGTACTTTTCGTGAACAAGGTTGACAGATTACTGAATGAATTAAAGCTTACACAGGAGCAGACGTTTGAAAGGCTGCTGAAATTGATAAATGATATCAATAACCTCATTATCAGATACGCGCCTGAAGAGTTTGCAAAGAGCTGGCTCATAAGCGTTGAGAATAATGCCGTCTGCTTTGGATCAGCATATGAAAAGTGGGCAATATCGGCATACATAATGAAGAAATATAACGTAACATTCAAGCAGATTTTTGATTACACAGAAAAGAAGGATGAAGAGGCGTTGCAAAGAGTAGCGCCAATAGACGAGGCAACACTCTCCATGGTAATAGAGCATCTGCCTAGCCCAAAGGTTGCGCAGAACTACAGAATACCGCACCTGTGGCATGGAGACAAGGACAGCCCTGAAGGAAATGCAATGCGCAACGTTGACAGAAGTGCGCCTGCATCAGCAGTCATCTTCGGGGTCACAAACGACCAGCACAGCGGAGAGGTTGCGATAGGCAGAGTGTTCTCTGGAACGCTTAAGAAAGGGACCGAACTATTCGTCTCAGGGAATCCGAACAAGCAGAGAGTGCAGCAGGTAAACCTGTTCATGGGTCCGGAGCGTGTCATCGTAGAGTCGGTCTCTGCAGGAAATATAGCAGGGATTGTGGGATTGAACAACGTATCTATAGGAGATACGTGCTCTGAAGTTGAGATGGAGCCTTTTGAACAGATAAAGCATTATTCGCAGCCTGTAGTGACAAAGGCTATAGAGGCAAAGGATTCTAGAGATATGACAAAGCTCATCAGCGCGCTGCGTGACCTTACAAAAAGCGACCAGACAATACTGGTTGAGCTGAACCAAGAAACCGGAGAACATCTTGTAAGCGGCATGGGAGAACTTCATCTGGAGGTCATAGAGACAAAGCTAAGGAACGAATACAAGATACCGATAACAACGAGCGAGCCGATAGTCGTCTACAGAGAGACTATAGAGAGGTCAGTAGACAACGTAGAGGGAAAGTCCCCAAATAAGCATTCACGATTTATGATTAATATAGCGCCGCTTGAACCCGGAGTGGTAAAGCTGATAGAAGAGGGAACGCTTAAGGCAGGAAAGCCGAAGGGCAAGGCCCACTGGGAGATACTTATAGAGGCAGGCATGTCAAGAGAGGAGGCAAGAGGAGTTATTGACATCTCAAACAGAAGCATGCTTATAGACGCAACGCACGGGGTGCAGTACCTTAACGAGGTAATGGAGCTGTTAATAGAGGGATTTGAGGAGGCTGTGGCAGACGGACCTTTAGCAAGGGAAAAATGCTCTGGGATAAAGGTATCTATACTTGATGCAACTATTCACGAAGATCCGGTGCACCGCGGACCTGCACAGATAATACCTGCAATGAGAAGGCCAATATATGCCGGTCTGCTGACTGTAGGAGTGGTTCTGCTTGAACCAAAACAGAAGTTCACGATTAATATACCTGCAGATTACATGTCGAACATAATTTCATTCCTGCAGAGCAAGCGCGGGCAGATACTGGACATACAGCAGGAGAATGAACAAGTTACAATAACAGCAAAGATGCCCGTATCTGAGGTAATAAAGGGATTCTCCAATGAGATAAGAGGAATAACGAGCGGAAAGGCAATATGGTATCCAGAATACTTTGGTTATGAGAAACTTCCAAAGGATCTCCAGGCAACTATAGTAAGAGACATAAGAGTAAGGAAGGGACAGCCGCCTGAACCGCCTGCGCCATCGCAGTTCCTTGACTGACGAGGTTTTATATATATTTAGATGCAAGTAATACTTGCTTTTTATTGGACATTGTTGATTCTTAAGGCCACAAATGTGCGCCAATGAGACGAGGTGTGAAAATGGCAAAATCGTATGTGAAGTTCGAAGTATCGAAGGAAGTATCAAGCAAGGCTCTAGAAGCAATAAGAGTAGCTAGACAGGGTGGTAGCGTTAAGAAAGGAGTTAACGAAGTCACCAAGAGCATAGAGAGAAACATGTCCTCTCTTGTTATAATAGCAGAGGACGTTGAACCAGAAGAGGTAGTAATGCACCTTCCGACTCTTTGCGAGCAGAGGAAAATACCTTATGTTTATGTGCCTACAAAGCTGGCTCTTGGCCAGGCGCTAGGCATAAATGTACCTTGCACTGCAGCTGCAATAGAAAAGACTGCGGGGGCAGAAGGAATGGTCAAGGAAGTAGTCTCGAAGATAAGCGGGAGAGAGGCTTCTGTAGAACAGAAGGCAGCTGAACCTAAAGAGGAGAAGAAGGCTGCAGAGAAAAAACCAAAGAAGGAAGCTGAAAAAGAAGAGTGATGATTAATGACAGATGGAGCTACAAATGACAAGCAGGATCCAAAGAATCAACCTCAGAAAACACAGGAACAGGTGTCAAAGGTCCAGAAGGATGTTAAGGAAGAGGTAAAGCGGTTTGAAGGATATCTTGCGGAAGTCGTCGAGGTTAATCCTAACAGGACGGGCATCTATGGCGAGATAAAGCAAGCTATGTGCAGAGTCCTTGAAGGAAGAGATACTGGACGTGTCATAAGAAGGAATGTCTCCGGAAGGATAAAGGTTGGGGACAAGATAAGGCTCCCTGACACAACAAGAGAGGACAAGCCGATAAGGGCAAGGTAAAGGTAATTAGGTAATCATATGAAATGCTCATACTGCACTGTGGACATAGAAAAGGGAACCGGCTTCATGTACGTTAGAAAGAATGGAGCAATAAAATACTACTGCGGTAAAAGGTGCTACAGGCTAAATACCATACATAACAAGAAGCCAAACAAGAAGGAGATAGCTGAGAAACTTGCAAAGCACGCTGCGAAGTAGTCAGCGTCGCTTGATTATCTTGTTTTTATATATGAATGATACAAGTAATAGCGTAAGCCTTTGGTAGATTTGATGGCTGCAAATGAACAACGGATAATAATTATAAGGTTCGGAGAGTTGTGGCTGCGCGGAAAGAACCGCAATGATTACATAAACATACTAATTGAGAACATAGGCAGTAAGTTCACTGGTCTTAAGTATAAAATAGAAAAGCATTATGATAAGATAGTCGTAAGGCCGACAAAGAGCTCCTTTGACGAAGCTCTTAGAAGAACCGGCTTTCTCTTCGGGATAAGCGCTTACGAGATTGCATATGAGACCGAGCCAAAACTTGCATCTATAGTCAGAGATTCCTGTGCTGTGATGAAAAATGCTAATGACAGAGGCGCATTCAGGATAAATGCACATCGAGCGTACAAGCAGCATAAGTTCAATAGTGAGGATATAGTGAAGAAGCTTGCAGATGCGGCAGAGAAGATGAAGATACGGGTCTCGCCAAAGCAGTACTCCCAAGAGATATTTATCAGCGTCGCAAAAGATGCAGCATATATATCCATGCAAAAATTCAGGGGGCTTGGCGGACTCCCGGTTGGCAGCAGCGGAAGATGCATCATCCTTTTCTCAGGTGGCATAGACTCGCCAGTAGCAGCATGGCTTGCTATGAAACGAGGTATGGAACCTGTCTATGTACATATGCATGCCTTCCCTGATGCGTCTGATGCTATCAATTCAAAGATAGCTAGGCTCATAGGCATACTATCTGAATATCATGAGAATTACCGCATTTACTACATACCAACGCATAGATTTCAGGTATCTGCGCTGAAGACTGGAAGGTACGAACTAGTAATGCTAAAAAGATTCATGCTTAAGGCAGCAGAACTGCTTCTTAAAAGAGAGAAGAGCAGCATGATAGTGACAGGGGAGAGCCTTGGTCAGGTTGCGTCACAGACACAGTCCAATCTCTTTTCAGAAGAACAGGAGATAAATGCTTCCATAATAAGACCGTTGGTATGCTTCGACAAGTCTGAGATAATAGAACTTGCAAAAAAGATAGGAACATTTGATGAATCGGTAAAACAGTACAGGGATGTCTGCTCGATAACTGCAAGGCATCCTGTAATCAATTCTGATCCTAAAGCAGTTCTCAGAATAGAGAAGGAGATGAAGCTTGACTCTGTTGCGGCAGCTGCAGTAAAATCCGCTGAGATTGTTGATGGCAGCATTTCCTGACCTGTGAGTGTATTCTTTATATACTTATCCTCTAAATCTGAATCATGGACCTGCTTGAGAAAGCCATAGTTATAGCTGTGGTGATAGCTGTGATTATAATATCAGCATATTACCTGCTCAGACATCAGACAGCTCCGCAGGTTACCCAGGCGCAGGCAACCTCGTTGATTCGTGACTATCTCCAGAACACTTATCCAGGAGCTACAGTAAACATAACAAACACATCATCATCCGTATATCCTGGGAGCTGGTACATACTTGCATCTGTCATATCCAATTCAACTTCCCCGTGCCCTTCATACAGTGTTCTCTCATTTGATTATCCTCAATACGGTTTCGTAAGCAGGATTGAGAATAATTACACAGGTAACTGCGTGGTTAACGGTTTTGCGAACAACCAAAGCAGCTATATAGTAGCATCATATCCTGTAGCAATAGCGCTATCGCGTGAACTTGACATATCATCGGTCAATGCGTTTGTGAATGAGGCAGGATATAGCAACGTTTCCGTCCATGCAACATACTATGGTGCAATAAACTTCAGCAATAAGACGTACTCCAAAGTATGGCTTGTTGATTATACATCGAGCAAGCTTAGCCATTCTGTGCAGGTTCTTATTTCACAGATCGGAGGAAAGCAGCTTGCCGCAGTGAATTCCAGTTGATTAGAGCCTCTTTGCAAGCGTGATTAAGCCCTCGTTCTGCCCCAGCTCCGTATAATTATTCCTTTTGAAGAACTCTATTGCTCGTTTATTGCTGTTTTTTACCTCTGCGACCAATTCGCTTATGCCAAGTTCTTTTGCTTTTTCTTCAGCACTTTGAAGTAGTGTGCTGCTTATCCCTGTCCCCTGGCTTTCAGTCCTTGTTATTATCCCAACAACTGCCCTGTTACCGCTGACCTTTACTACTTCACATTCGCAGACCAGTCGATTGCCTGACTGGAAGACAAGGTCTATAATGCTGCCTGTGCTGCATCCTGCAATTTTTGCATTGAAGAGCGTGTCGATCTCCCTTTCGCTAGGTAATTTATCGTACCACATTGCATCGGGGCTCTCCAAGAATATCTCTTCTATGAAAGATGCAAAGCTGTCCTGGCTGACTTCTGATAATGGCATTATCTCAGGATATCCCTGTCTATTTTTCTTTCTCTCCACGCAATCATGTGTTTATATATTTATCATCTAAAGCAATATTATTACGCTTTGATGCTATAGATTAGTAACCTCCTACAACGCGTGGTGCGAATATGACTATGACAAAACTTGCTGCAAAGAAGATGCTCAAGGAATCCGGTGCGAAGAGAGTAAGTGACTCTGCCGCAATAGAGCTTTGCAAGATAGTCAACAAATTCAGCTATGGCGTAGCGGCAAAGGCAGTTAAGCTTGCAGCTCATGCTAAACGGGAGACCGTAAAAAAAGAAGACGTTACGCTTGCCAAATAGCAATCAGAGTGCTACTCCTCCAAGAACATGAAGAATTACCATAGTGCCAACTGCAGGAAGGCCGAAGAGCGCAGTAGCGATTATTATAGGCCATGTAAAAGGTATGCCTATGGAAAAGACTGCATCCAGCAGGTAAATTGCAAAAAATCCTAGAATGCTGTTTACTATTACCCCAAGAACGTATTTAAGGACGAATCTGCCAGTCTTGAAGAGTACGAAAAGTACTATGAGTATAATGACTATTGGCAGTGCGATGCTTGCCAAGCTTCCTAGTGTCAATACTGGATTCGCCATCCAATCGTTTTATATATGTCAAAAATCATATTAAAAGGTAGTGGTGTGCGGGTGGCTTACGGTCTATATGACTGAGGAAGCTCCCTCCATGCAGAGTATGTGTGGCTTAAGGCCTTATTCGGAACAGAAACGATACCGCTACGGTGCATAAAAGCGATGACAAGACGAGCGTACCGATGCGGATGAAACGTGCCGATGTGCATACTGTGAGCATGCAAGGCAGAATGCCGCTTAGTCGAATGTCACCTAAAACAGAAGAGGGGCTACGGCACACCACTGATTCTTTTCTTTTTGTATCTGATACGCGTCACGTACGTTTTGCAATTCTTGCCCTGAATAGGTACAGCATTATGATAAGAGCTGCAATTATTGCGCCTGCAATGTAGTAATACTCGCTAACTGCCTGTACTTGCGTTTCATTGATTGTCGTAGTTATTGTTGATGTAGCAGTTGTGCTGTAGGAAGATGTTTTTTGACTTGGAACATATGTGAACAGCCCCATTGTGTGTTCGTTGGGAGCTGTGAATGTTATTCTGCATGGATTCTGCAAAAGTATGTAATTGTATATATGGGTCCATGTATTATTCTCGAGTACGAAGGGCGCTAAGCTAGTCCCGTATTTGCAATCATATCCAACGGTTACATTCATGCTGGTATTTGATGATGAAGCATTAAGATAAAATGAGAAGAGGTTGGTATAATTTGACAGCTGAGCCGTTATGTTAACAGGCTCGTATATCGAGACTATGACATTCTGAGTACTAGGCACTTTTGTACTGATAGCAACTGTTAAGTTATACGTGGTGAAATTGACGTTCGCCTTGTGGTCTGCTGCGACTGTAACCGTCTTTTCAATTACTACAGGCTTTGCAGTAGTGGTCGCGGTAGAAGAGGTTGTACTTGTAAATGTGCTGGATGTTGACGTAGTTATGGAAGTGGTAGATGAAGCCGAGGTAGTTGAAGAAGTTGATGAAGTTGAAGAAGTCGAAGTAGTTGAAGAGCTAGGTATTATTGTATTTAATATTATTCCTCCAGAATTGCCGCCTCCGCCGCCACTTGCAGTGGTTGTTGTAGATGTGGAAGTAGTAGTTGTAGAAGTAGTGGTCGTAGTAATTTGAATATTAATTGTAAGCGTGCCTGACTTAACGCTGTTTGTTATTTCAGGAGTTGTTGCACTATCCGTTATTACTATATTCGCCTGTAAAGTATTGCCCATATCTGCTGAAGGGATTATCCATGCAAAAGAATTTGTTGTTCCTGTTATTCCTGTAAAC
>DAHUYR010000047.1 GCA_027315135.1 Microcaldota archaeon | reverse complement strand
GTTTACAGGAATAACAGGAACAACAAATTCTTTTGCATGGATAATCCCTTCAGCAGATATGGGCAATACTTTACAGGCGAATATAGTAATAACGGATAGTGCAACAACTCCTGAAATAACAAACAGCGTTAAGTCAGGCACTATTACACTCAATGCCCCGAATACTACCTCCACATCTACAACAACCACTACAAGTGGCGGTGGAGGCGGCAATTCTGGAGGAATAATATTAAATACAATAATACCTGGCTCTTCAACTACCTCAACTTCTTCAACTTCATCAACTTTATCCACCTCTTCAACCTCATCGGCTATATCTACTATCTCAACAACCACGTCGATATCGAGCACTTCCACAAGCACAACATCAACCACTGCTACCACCATAGCACCTATACTCGTATCAAAGACAGTAAATATTTCAGAAGGAAACGTCACAATGGTAAACTTCAGCAAACTGAATCTTACTCTGCATATAAGTACAACATCCAAGCAGCCGCAGCAATTCAACATATCGCTATATGTGCCTATCCGGATATCTGCCCCACCCCAGAACTACACGCAGATAACAACATTCTATCTGAACGCATCAAATAGCAAGAACCTTACCATGAATGTTACTATTGAATATAACTGCATCTATAATCCGCAGGTCGTGCCGTTTGCATTTGAGAACGAGTCATGGCATCAGATATACAATGCTGTACTGCTTCCAAACCCATGCAGGGCAGAATTCACTGCACCTGACAAGCATCTCATAGGGCTTTTCTACAGGAATACTGTTACGACCACACCAACGCCAACGCTGCAGACTACGTATCTGAGCACATCCGAATCTCAGCAATCTCCATACTACGATGCTGCTGGAGCAGCAATAGTGGTAATCGCAATTATTGTAATAGCGTACTTCCTGAGGACAAGGGTTCTAAACACGCACTGATCCAAATAGCTCTACAACACGTAGAAGGCCTATCTGCGTCATTTGTGCTTACATATCTGCTTTCACTGCCACGTCTATTCCGCCAAGCTCATTACGGCATCTTGATTAAGTGTGCTGCTGAATGGTTATATAGTGCCAATTTACAGGGTACCTTTCTGAACAGCCATTACAAATTTACGGAACAGCCATCACGGATTTATGGAAGAGTCCTCACAGATATTTCATAAATCTTTATATACCTTGCTATGCTAATTTATGCTGTGCGTTTATGGCCGGCATGAGCTTGTAGAGGAAGCTTGTGTTTAGAGAGCACTGTCTGCTTGATGAAGAATACGTAACATATAGTGAATGCTATCTCTGCTGCTGTGAAATGTTGTGTCATGCACATGTGATATTGCATAAATTGCAATGGATTCGAGGAGAAGTGAAAGCTTGTTAATTAAGCCACCTAGGGAATGGCTTGGCTCTAGCAGCGATGAAAGTCGTGGCAAGCTGCGATAAGCTCAGGGTAGGCGCATGTCAGCCTTTGAACCTGAGATTACTGAATAGTACGCTATGAATAGTGGCGTATGCAGACGCATGGAATTGAAATGACTTAGTACATGCAGGAAAAGAAAGCAATTGCGATACCGTAAGTAAAACGATTGAAAGCGGCACAGGGCAAACCGAATTCACGCTTGCGAAAGCGTGTAGATGTGGGCAGTTTACTACTCTGTTGCAAAGCTAAAAGCTCTGGAAAGAGCTTCCAAAGAGGGTGATAGACCCGTAAGCGAATGCAATGGAGAGGCGCTGTAGAAGAGTAACTCAGCTTTAGTATGTTGAGTGAATATGGGGGCATTAAACTCCAACCCTAAACATTGGCTAGAGACCGATAGAGAATAAGTAGCGTGAGCGAAAGCTGAAAAGAACCCGCACGCGCGGGAGTGAAATAGATCTGAAACTAGGTGGTAACAAGAAGGTATGGCATGGAAGGGTAGAAGCATGCGGAAGCGAAGTGGCGAGAGCCATCAGCGACGCGTGTGGACCAGTGTCATATCATTCTTCTTGAAGCAAGAGCCAGGGAGTGTATCGAAGTGGCGAGCTTAATCGCATAGTGAAAGCGAAGGCGCGCAAGCAATGAGGCGCCAGGCATGAAAATGCCCAAGTCACTTCTTTACGACCCGAAGCCATTGTGATCTATTCGCGGCCAGGACGAAGCCGGATTTACATCCGGTGGAGGTCCGCTACCTGTCATGGTATATCCTGTTGGGTGAGCTGCGATTAGGGGCGATAGACCACTCGAACATGGCAATAGCGGGTCCCCTCCGAAGTATCTTTAGGATAGCCTTTGGCGAGCTTGCATCTGCGGTAGAGCGACCGATCAGAGTGCTCTGGATCGAAAGGTCCTACACTCTTGTCAAACTCCGAATGCAGATGCTGCGTAGACCCAAGGAGTCGGGGATGTTGGGTAAGCTAGCATCCCGTTGCTGAAATGACAGTTTCTAAGGTTAAGGTCCCTAAATCTTGGTTGAGTGCATCAAAGGAAGGCGTTGTCGTAGACAGTCGGGAGGTAGGCTCAGAAGCAGCCATCCTTCAAAAAACGCGTAATAGCGTACCGATTGAGACAATGCAGTCTGAAGATGGACGGGGCTAAACCAAGTACCGAAACCCTAGCGCCGAGAGGCGGGTAGGAGGGCGTGCTGTGCGGGCAGAAGTATGGTTTTGAGACCGTATGGACTGCGCAGCAGTGAAAATCCTGGTATAAGTAACAGCATATAGGGGTGAGAATCCCCTACGCCGAAAGCACAAGGTTTTCCTTGCAATGATCGTCAGCTGGGAGTTAGCCGATCCTAAGTCTGGAGCCAATCACTACCAGACGAAAGGGAAGCATGTTAATATTCATGTGCCTAGAACGTAGGCGTGGTAACACAAGGCGTATTTCTGACGCTTGAGGATAGGTCTGCAAACAGGTCCAAATGGCTATGGAGTCTTATTATGAGGAGAAATAGCTAAATGAACTGACAATGACCAAGTTCTTGAGCCCGTGAAAAGGGAATACGCAACAATCGTTCTAGATCGTACCAAGAACCAGTACAGGTGCTGCTGGCTGAAAAAGCCAAGGCGTGTCAGGAGAACTCAGGTCAGGGAAATCGGCAAAATAGTGGTGTATGTTTTCTACAAACCATGTCTGCGCTTGGTAAGCGCAGATAGCATTAACAAGGGAAGAGCGACTGTTTATCAAAAACACAACTCGCCGCAAAGCCGTAAGGCCTAGTACAGCGGGTGACGCCTGCTCACCGCTAGTCCGCGAAACCCCAATTCAACGGGACTAAGCGCTAGCAAAGAGCGGGAGTAACTCTGACTCTCTTAAGGTAGCGTAATACCTCGTCACTTAATAGGTGACTTGCATGAATGGCGTAACGACTCTTCTACTGTCCCGACCTGGGACCTGGTGAAATTACTACGTGGTGTACATGCCACGTTCTCTCAGTGGGTAGCGAAGTCTCTATGAAACTTGACTATAGCCTGTTGCTGCTGAGTGAGAAGTGCTGCAAAGTGTAAGTGGGAGCGTCGAAGCCCTGATTCCGGTCAGGGTGGAGCGACAATGTAACACCACTCTGCGCTTTTTACTCGGCTAACCCAACAAGGGACAACAGCAGGTGGATAGTTGGACTGGGCGGTTGCTTTCGATAAAGAAACGAAAGTGATCAATGCTCTGCTTAGCTGGGTTGGAAACCCAGCGTTAAGCATAAAGGCAAATGCAGGGCTGACTGTATCTCGAAAAGCGGGAGATGCAGACTGGAAACAGTGACTTAACGAACGTTGGATGCTCTTTTAATGGGGCACCAAGCTGTCAAACAAGTTACTCTAGAGGTAACCGGTTCGTGGCGGGTGAGAGTTCACATCGACCCCGCCGTTTGATACACCGATATGGGCTCATCTCATCCTGGCGGTGCAGGAGCCGCCAAGGGTTGGACTGCTCGTCCATTAAAGAGATACGCGAGCTGAGTTCAGTACGTCGCGAGACAGTACGGTAGCAACTACTGGGAGTGTAAGTGTCAGAGGATAAGAACTTTTTAATACGAGAGGAACGAAAGTTCGGCGCCTCTAGTGTACCGGTTGTCATTATGGCATTGCCGGGTAGCCACGCGCTAAGCGGATAAGTCCTGAAAGCATCTTAAGGACGAAGTCGCATCCGAAACGAGACACTCAGTGCGGCCATAGTACATGGCCTTGATAGGGCGGGCGTGTAAGCAGGGAGCTAACGCGACCTGTGAGCGCACCGCAACTAACGCATTACACAAACAAGCTTTCCTTCTCCTTTCCTATTTTTTATTTTTAAAGAATAGAGCAGCGTCAGCCATGCGTCATTTGCGATGATTGTAAATATCATATCATAGCGCAAAATCTGAATCAAACAGAGTTCAGTTATTAATCAAATCTACTGTAAGGGTAATCTACTGCTTATTCAGAAACATTAACCAGTAAGATAATCCATCTCTTGTAGAGACGTCATTTATACTGCCATCCTTTAGCATCCGTGCCACTTTGCCTGCACTAAAAACAACTGTAGTGATAATCTCATCGCTATCAAGCTTTTTCATCCCCTTCTTAAGCCCTTTCGCAACGAATATGTTATCTAAAGCATCAGAAGACCAAGGAGTGAAGTATCTTTTATAAAGAAGTTTTATCTCTTTTGCAGTATACCCTATCTCTTCCTCAAGCTCCCTGCGAGCAGCTTCCTGCACCGTTTCACCGTCTTCAGTATGACCTCCTGGCAATTCGTATATAAATCCATTATTCCTTCCATTTCCAGGTTTCCTAAGCGCAGGCCTGTATTGCCTTACAAGTAACACTTTGTTAATCCCTACGATAGGGATTATAGTGACTGATCCGGGTCCGCTGTCCTTTCTGATCCTCTTCTTAATTCTTTTACCGTCTACTAAATCTACTACTTCCGTTTCAGCATATCTTCTATAAATTGCCTTTTCAGACAATCTTTTACTATTCATAAATTATCGCGCCAAATCTTCGCTACATGCTATTTTATCATGATCTGCAAATCCCTTTAAATCTGCTGATATTATTGTTGCCGCATTCTTCTACATATTTTCTTTTTATCAAAAGCATGGCGATAGCTGTGCAGCTCTATCAAGTTTCCCCAACAACCAGGTTTACTCTATCTGCAAATCGCTTGTCATACCTCTCAAGATACTTGTTCAGTTTACTCTTATTTACGTGTTCCAGGATGCTGTTTAAGGAATCTTTAGGTACATGATATATGGCCTTGTTTGCATCAAAGATTATGAGTTTTATCTTCTTATCGTCAGGCATATCTATCGCTAAGTTATGTTATCTAGAAGTATTTATGCTCTTTACTCTACTGCAGTTCCGAAGAATACCAACAACTGATTCTAAACTATCTTGTCATGCGGCTTATGCTCCGCATCTCCATTAAGATAAGCATTATGCCTGTTATTCTTGTAAGTTGCAATGTCGACCATGCAGCCGCTTCTCTTAATCTTCAGCAAAATTCTGCGCTCGTTTGCAGTTTCCCCTGTTGCTGAGAGTATCTCAGCAGCGTTCATTGCACGGTCGTAGTAGCACTCCTTGAGGCGCATGCTCTGTTCGTAGTCCCCAGCCTTCTCCCATTCCTCAGAGATGTTCCTAAGCAGGCCTATGCCCATGCCATTTACAATTACCTGTCTGCGCTTGCTCTTATCAAGCAGCACCTTTTCCTCGCTAAGTGCAAATCCCCTGTACACTTTAGCAGTCTTCTCACTGTCCTTAAGACAGGTATCTATGCTGTTGTTGTATAACTTCCTTTTATACAGCTCCGTCACTTTAGCTCCAGCCATATGACCATCGTATATGTTTTCAAGTTCTCAGCGCTTTTCCCGCTTGCTGCTGTCTGCTATGCTTTTCCTTCCTATAAGTGTCAATATCTACAACTGTGCCATTCTCCACAACAGCAGGCACTGGGCGCATCTCCCTTCTCATCTTAAGCTCCATGCGAAGTTCCTTCACCTTCCTATCCTCTTCAGGCAGGCTCCTCGCAAAATGCAGAGCTCTTTCATAGCAGAGCGTCTTCTTGGAATTATCAGTTGCATGGTCCCCTGCCTTCTCCCATCTGGCAGATGCACCGTTATTGAACTCATCAGCGTTGCTGCTTCGAAGTTCAAGCTTCTGCTCAGCAAGCCTATCTTCCCATCCTCGTGCAAGATGCAGATAGGTATCTGCACGTTCCTTCTCACTTCCGCTCACTATTACTCCTTTCTCGTATAGTCTCCTGTTATACAGCCTAACTAGGTTCCCTGTGTTTCCAACTCCCATTCTCCCACCATTCACTCATCATACTATCTCTTCCTTCCTCAAATATGTTTTAATGCAATTAATTATTTATTAGTTGCGCTTGAATGCTAATTCGAGCTGCTTTGAATGGGAAGCCTGACAAATGCCCTGGTAAGATTTGTATACATGGTAAACGGCTGGAGAGTCCTAGACCAAAGAGGCAGCATACTTGTGCTAAGAAAGCGTAACATTACGATGATGTGCCACGGCTTAGGGACGATATACTCAATATCAAACAATGATGACTACTACACAAACAACTACTGGGACCTCTTCTCCGCCCTTCCAGGGCTCTACGAAGCGCCAAAGGTGCTTATGATAGGCCTGGGAGGCGGCACCATATCCAGGCAAATAAGCGCACTGTACGAAAACGCAGAGCTGGATGTTATTGAGATAGACAAGGAGATAGCCGAGCTTGCCTCGATCCATTTCGACATGGGAAGGGCAAGGGTCATAGTTGCCGACGGTTCTGAATTCGTAAAGAAAACCGACTCGCGATACGATCTCATAATACTAGATGCTTTCAAGGGCAGCAAGATCCCGGAAGAGTTTACTAGAGGCGAATTCTTTGCCAATGCATACAGGATACTCTCGAAGGAAGGCATACTTGCAATAAACTCCATGGACAGCGTAAATCCGGCAAAGACGCTTGCGTCAGGGTTCAAGGTCTATTCCCTTAAATCTATGCTCGCATCAGGGAACAGCATAACTATATGCTCTAAGCGCAAGGATGCAGGGCAGGTAAAGAGCAGGATAGCAGAGATGAAAATAAGCGATAACGTGAAGAAAGCATATGCCTTCCTAGAATAAGTCCGGGTTCCTGTGCAACATGCATTATTCATTTATTGAAGAACAACATGCTTTAGCAGTGGGCAGTTTACTTCGCATAAACTGTGATGGAAAGTGGACCTGTGAAGTTGTAATTAGGTGACTTTACGCCAACGCTCATCTGTATATTCGAATAGCTTGGCAACAGGTAAGGCAAAGTCGGCTGCACATACAATATCTTAAAGCCATTATTATCTATGCCTACGCTGGTTATTGTGAAATTGCAAGTTGTAGAATACATGTAAAAGTAATAACTAAAGTTCGCATTGGCATTAAAACGCCCCTTTGAACTCTGGGCAGATGCAGTAGATATCCTTGAGCACGCTGCACCGTTTTGCTGAGCCGGGCCGGTATAATCTATTTTGATATTGACTCCTGTTATGTTCGTCATATTATTGCTTTTTACGGAGTTGTATGTTGTTACATAAGGAGGCACAGTCATGCTGGTTGTACCGTTGACAGGCCCTGCAATAGTAGTTGTCTTTTGCGCAGCACTTCCTCGGCTCGTAAGCAGGAAGTAAGCTATTACTGCCACTACAATTATTATTGCTACAATTATCAATGTGCGTATTTCCATCAAATGCACTGTTAGAAAAAGATGTGTGTACAGATATTAAAGACTTGCTATTGTACAAAAATGAATAACGGAGAGAAAAAGGAATAAGAAAAAAGGAATAAGAAAAAAAGAAAAGAAAAGAAAACAATTTGAAGAGTTATTTTCTTCTTTTTCTTGCAACTCTTCCCCTTCTATTCATCTTTGTCCTTGCTACGTATCCGCTCTTGTCTATGAAGTAGAGATAGCCTTCCTGCCTCTTTACTTTCTCTTCGCCCACTCGAGCCTTTCTACCACGCGGATTATTCTTCATCGGGGTCTTCCAGACTGCGCCATCCTTTCCGAGGAAATATAGATAGCCGTCTTCCCTTCGGATCTTTTCTGATCCTACTCTTTCAGCCATTTTACCACGATAGTATATACGTCGAAGGATTTTTATATATATCACAGATAAAGGCGACACTTTCATACACGAGGGAAAAACGACTGTAATCTGAAAACTTGTAAAAGCTTATTAAACATTATTACCTAGAGTCTACTGATATTATGGTTGAGATAAAAACGTTCAAGGATTATGATCTGTCAGGTTATACTGTAATCGAGGGCTTCCCTAGCGCAGGGCTTGTGGGTCCGATGGCTGTCAGTTATATGATAGACAAGCTGAAGCCGGAATACATCGGCTATGTGACCAGCCAAAGATTTCCGCCGATAGCAGCGATACACGATACGGTGCCCATGCATCCTGCAAGGCTGTACAAGCATGACAAATCAAAGATAATTCTCATAATGGCAGAGTTTGTAATTCCTGCGGATGTAGTGAATGACGTTGCAATGGAGATAATCTCCTTCTGCAAGAAGAACAAGGTGCAGAAAATATTCTCGATAAGCGGCATGTCAATGAAAAAGCCGAAGGACAATCTCTACCTGATAGGTCCGCAAGATATGCTCAAGAAAGCGGCTTCAAGCGGAATGAAGCCTATTAAGGAGGGCGCAGTTGCAGGGGTAAACGCCATAATACTGATAAACGCACAGCAGTATGGCATAAAAGCTGCAAACATACTTGTCGAAGTGGATCCTGCAATAACGGATCCAAAATACGCGGAGCTTGCAATAGAAGGACTGCAGAAGCTAATAGAGCTGAACATTGATCTAGAGGAGCTTGACAAGGAAGCAAAGCTCGTAGAAGCGAAGATACGCGATATGCTTAAGAACGTCAAGGATACTCACGAGCAGTATGAGACCACTGCGGAAAACACAAGCGGTCCTTCAATGTATGCCTGATTGCACTTAGCTGCAGGGGTTGCAGAGTCTGGTTTGGCAAAAGAGCCACAGAAAAACGCGCAGGACTTAAGATCCTGTGGCCTAGCGCCTTCGTGAGTTCAAATCTCACCCCCTGCACACATTCTTTATATAAAAGCATTTGATTAATTACTAAATGTTCGTGATTTTATGAACCCTAAGAATATCCCTGCTCTTACGCACCAGAGTGCCATAGGCAGTGTCGGCAGCGCTACAGATACGCACCCTGCCAATAACGACATAACAGCAAAAGGCCTGCATGCAGAATCAGTAAACGATCTAAAACCGCTAATGCGCTCTGCAGGTTCACAGTACGAAAAAAGCCAAGAAGAAGTCCGTCCAGGAGGCCAAACCCTTAAATGGCTCCTTTCGCGTTAATGCATTTCAATGCATGTTTTGCAGTCTTTTTATCCTCTCATCTATAGGCGGGTGGGTAGAAAGCAGGTTGGTTATTGACTTCATGCTTACAGGGCTTGAGAAGTAAAGATAAGCAGTTACAGGACTTGCATATCTCCCATTTTGCTGTGCAGCTGCTGCCTTTTGGGGATTTTGCGTGAAATCCTTTATCTTCTTAAGCGCGCTTGCAAGGGATGCAGGATCCCTAGTCATCCTAGCACCGTTCGCGTCTGCCATATACTCCCTTCTTCTTGATATAGCTAGTCTGATTAACATAGCTACTATCGGAGCGAT
>DAHUYR010000022.1 GCA_027315135.1 Microcaldota archaeon | reverse complement strand
TGATTGCTCTGCTTAATACAAACTCGTCAACCGCTCCAACCCCTACTATAAATACTACTACAGTTTATGCAACTACGGTCCCTGCAACTCCTCCGCCACAAACAAATTACACTTTGCTTATTCTGGTTATTGTGATTATCGCAATAATGATTGCAATAATTATCTACCTTAGGACAAGGAAGTAAGACGTCCGGCGCAAAAAACCTGCGAAAGCAGGCTGTGCAAATCTTATAAAAGCAACGTGTGATATTCTACAGGAGATTGTCTGGCTGAAAGCAAAACAATGAGGATGTTGAAGCCCGTTCTTGCGGCCCTGTTATTCCTTGCTGCAACCTATTACTTCAGCTACATATTCAATCCGGGAAGCAGCCAGTTTCTGCTCTTTGTCTCATCGCCATTCAACATAAGCAGCGAAGGCATGCCTCTATTCAACATAGCAGCTCCTGCGGCTCTGATACTAATAGTCGCTTTCTACCTGAAGAACTTCAACGACGCTTTTGTCAGGAAGGCCTCACTGCGAATGGTCTATATATTTGCAATAGCCGCCAGCTACATAAAATCATACATAGGAATGTTCATCTATAACGGAGGCATCTCCCTAGGGACATCTATAATAACGCTCTCATTCATAGCCGCATTCCTGATAGCGCTTGAAGTTATGGTGCAGGATAAGAAGTCTCTTGAGCATCTATACGGTCCGTTCCTGATATACTTCCTTGCAATGCTTCTTGTGCTGCTTGTCTTCTTCTCAGTCATATCCTTCTTTATAGGGTACAGTTCGACAGTGCACATAATAGGAGTACTCCTATTCCTTCTGATGTTTATACCATACTATGAAAGGGCAAACCTCTCGAAGTTTTTCAGAAAAGAGGAGCAGGCCCTTCTGCATCAGAACGTCCAATCTGCTGCTACTAAGAGATAATCTGTAGCATCCGTTTAGGAATGCTCTGCAAAGTACTCTCTTACCTTTAATGCTGCCTTTACCCCTCCTGCGCTTGCGGTTACTGCCTGCCTGTAATAGCTGTCATAGACATCTCCTGCCACGAAGACTCCGGTTACTCCTGTTTCTACCTCGTTCTTAGTTACAAGGTAGCCTTTTGCATCCATCTCCAGTTTGCCTTTGAAGATATCTGTATTGGGCTTGTGCCCTATTGCTACAAAGACTCCATCGACCTGTAATTCTTTCCTCTCTCCAGTGTTTACCTCCTTTATAATCACGCTGCCCACTTTCTTATCCCCCTTTATCTCCTCAATCACCGAATTCCAGATTACAGATACTTTGGGATTCTGCAGCACCTTATCCTGCATTATCTTGCTTGCCCTGAACGCATCTCTTCTATGTATTAGCTTAACGCTCTTTGCAAACCTTGTAAGAAACAGCGCCTCTTCCATTGCGCTGTCTCCTCCTCCAACAACTACTACATCTTTATCCTTGTAGAACGGGCCGTCGCATGTAGCGCAGCTCGACACTCCCCTGCCCATGAACTTCTTCTCAGAGTCAATGCCAATCCACATTGAGTCCGCTCCAGTTGCGATTATCACTGTCTCAGACTCGTATTTCTTGTCTTCCACAAATATCTTGTAAGGTTTAGAGGAGAGGTCTATGCCTGTGGCATTTTCATTAATGAACCTGGTTCCGAATTTCTCAGCCTGCTTCCTCATCTGTATTATTATCTCAGGCCCGTCTATCCCGTCAGGGAATCCAGGGAAATTCTCCACAACCGTGGTTAGCAGAAGCTGGCCACCTGCAGCGAATCCTGCTATGACGAGCGGCTCAAACCCCTCTCTAGAAGCATATATCGCAGCTGACAAGCCTGCAGGACCGCCACCTATTATAATCAGTTTTTCTGTCATAACACACATCAATTATAGATTACACAAACACATATTTAATTTATACTAATCATGGTCATTCCCACATAACTACATTGTTATGCCTGGATGATATGCTAAAAACGCTTCGTATTCTGCAATACTTTATTATGCGGGTAAGACTTCCAACCACAGGATACTTATCTTTTCATATAGCGTAAACTATATAAATATATAGATTCAGATATACAAAAGGATGAACATATGAAAAGCG
>DAHUYR010000012.1 GCA_027315135.1 Microcaldota archaeon | reverse complement strand
TATAGTCGATTATACCAAAAGTAATACTGATAATATATAAGTAGGTTTACATGTTTAAAATAGTATAATTGTGAATTCCCCTGCCCTATATACTAAAATAGTTATAGAAGAGGTGACATTTCCCTTCTATATACTATACCCCTGAAACAGAATGGGGAGTACGTGATTTGAACACGTGTCGCCACCTCCCGAAGGTGGAAGCCTACCAAGCTAGCAGAACTCCCCGTTTAAAGAATTACAGCTCCTTTCTTTGTAATTAATACGTCATCTTCTATCCTGATGCCACCGAAGCCTTTTATGTATATTCCCGGCTCATCGGTGATAACCATTCCTGCCTTGGTTTTTATATTGCTGTATGCTGGGGAGAAACCGGGGCCGTCATGCACCTCTATGCCCAAGGAGTGTCCAAGGGAGTGTATGAACTTCCCTTTGTAGATTCCTTTGCTTTTTTTATTTATATATTCGGCAGCGATGAAATGTATGCTGCTTAGAGGCACTCCTTCTCTTATTGATCTTAGCGCCAGATCGTGAGCCTCTTTTACCGTATCATATATATGCTTCTTTTTCTGGTAGTCGCTGCTGCTCTTTTTCCCGAAGAGAAATGATCTTGTTATATCTGAGCAGTATCTGTTAACCTTTGCGCCTGCATCTATCAGTATTATGTCGCCTTTCTTCAGTTTTGTCTTATCAGGGGAGTGATGGGGAAGGGCTGCGTTGCTTCCGAAGCACACTATCGTATCGAAAGATGGTCCTTCTGAACCGAGAGAGCCCGATATCTCATCAAATTCTTTTGCAAGCCCTATTTCCGTGATCCCTGTTTTGAAGCGTTTCTGTATAAGTCCCATGGCAGTCTTTGTCACCTTTGCAGCCTTCATTATATTCTTAATCTCGCCTTTGTCCTTTATCAGCCTGGCCCTTGCAAGCGATTCAGATACGTCTATAATACTCTTTGGAAGGTTCTCCTTTGATATCCGCTTGTAGTAATTGAACGGCAGGAACTCTCCGTTTATTCCTATCGTCTTGCCTTTTATCTCTTTTGAGAAGAGTCTTGTTTTTTCTTCATGGTCGCTCATTCTCACTATCTCTATCCCGTTGAACTTCTGTTTTACCGCATCCTGATATTCCAGATCGTAGGTAAGCAGATACGCATGATCTTTTTTCACTATCAGCATGTTATTCTCAAACAGGCTGCTCTTGAATCCTGTAAAATAGTAGAAGTTTGGATCTTGGGAACCTGTATTCATTACCACAAGTGTGTCTATCCTTTTTTCATCTGCGAAGAAATGTTTGTATCTGTCCACAATGCTGCTCATTTTGTGCATCTCCCTATTCCCTTTATCACTACATCTTTATCCATGAATATATTTGTATAATTATTCTCTTTCGCTATGTCGCTGAGGCTTGACCACCTGAAGGCAGAATTCTCTATATTCAATTTGACTTCTGATGTATCTGACATTAAGAAGAAAAGGTAGTTTTGCCATTTCTTATGTTTCTTTGAGTCGAACATCCACACCTTTACCGGCTTTTTTATCTGTTTTAGCTGTTCCCTTGCTATGCCTGTCTCTTCCTCAACCTCCCTGTATGCAGTTTCAGCATAACGTTCACTCTTTTTCTTGCTGCCTGTCACAAATCCCCATATGCCAGGATTGAATATGAATGGAATGTTCCTTCTTTTTACCAGCAGTATGCGCTTTTTATGGATTATTACCACTGCTACACCCTCTGCCTTTACCGCTTTATATTCCTTCATGCAGATATATCCACAGGGCTTATAATAAGTCGTCGGTTTTTCTATGCAAATCGTAAGAAGCGGCGTCGTATACAGGAATATGAAGAGCTCCGCTTTCCTCAAGGATTATTATAGGTCAAGAGTACTGGATATGATTGATGGGAATGAGGTCTACGGGTCATCCCCGCCTGACATATTCATAGGCAGGGCAGGATATCCAAATGTCTATATAGGCCCGCTTGTGCCTCCAACCATAGGAGACACATCCATCATGGGAATACCTGAAAAGTGGGTTGGAAAGAGCATTGCAGAGATAGTAGAATTCAGATCTATGCTGGTAAGGGGCATGCACCGCACCAACGTGAATAATGCAGATAATGGAAGGATAGAAGAGATGATAAAGGAGCTTGCCATCTCGGACAAGTATGAGCTTGTCAGGCAGGAATTTTCCAAAAGGCCGGACATGCGCATAAGGTTTGACGAGAATACGCAGCCTTTCGGGCCTAGCGCGGTTTTGAAGAAGATGGAGCTTGAAGGGGGCAAGGTGAATCAGACTCTTGAGAAGGCTTATGCTGATACCGACATGACTGCCAGCAGCGCCATGGTTGAGCTCTATTCAAAAGGCATAGAGGTTTCAAGGATACAGAAGATGGTGTCCGCAGGAACTGTTGGCATAGGAAAGAACAGGAAGCTCGTCCCTACAAGATGGGGCATAACCGCGGTGGATGACACACTGGGAAAGAACAACCTTAAGACTGTGAAGGATAATGAGGAGCTGAAGGAAGAGGTTCTTGTATACCAGAATGATGCGCTTGACAATAGATGGTTAATAATGATGTTCCCGGGATCGTGGGAGTATGAACTTGTTGAAGCATGGTATCCGAATACGACCTGGAACAAGGAGAGCAGCAACATACAGATCTTCTCCTCTTACGAACCGTACAAGGGCAGGAGCAAGTATGCTGAAATAGGCGGCTGCTATTATGCCGCAAGGCTCGCCTCCTCCGAACTTCTGCTCAAGATGGACAGGCAGGCAAAGGTTGCCATACTTAGGGAGGCGCATCCTGGTTACATAATGCCTGTTGGAGTGTGGAATGTCAGGGAGCATGTGCGTGATGCCTTGAGAAGGGAGCCGTTGCGCTTTGAGAATACCAGAAGTGCCATAGAATTTATAGCAAAAAGGATGGATATACCTATAAAGACATGGATGGAAAACAGCAATGTGCTCAGGCAGGTAACGCGGCAGAAAAGGCTGACCTGATTATTTCGTTAATTTCACACATAGAGTGTAACATTAAAGAATGAGAATCCTATCTCATAATAGCTGTGATTATCTTGGAAAGGCAAAAGCATAGCGTCAGAGCGTTGTCTGATAACATAATTAATTTTAATCCAAATAGCTTCTACAAGGATAGCCTCCTTAAAGAGATAGGGCGCACTATACTGAGAGTAGATGATGAAACTGCCTTATCAGTATACAAACAGGTAGATAGACGCATCAAATTCAGCTCGTTTACCGCATTAGGTTCATGGGCTGCAGGGACCGTAGTAGCATTTTCAGGCTTCGGCCTTGTGGTTAAAGACCATTCTGATTTTGCAGGCTTTGCTATTGAGATTGCTGGAGGAATCCTTCTTAGCCTAGGAAATAATGTCAGGTCTGATGCTGTTAGGATGAAGGATAACTTGAAAAGGGTCATTATAGAGGCAAGAAAGCAGCATCAAGAATCTAAGAAAGATTCGATATAGAATAACGCACGATGACACGTGTTAATGTGCCGTAAGCTCTATCCCATCCAGACCTATAATCTTGGCAGAGTTGAAATCGAATACTTTATTCCTTAGCAATGGCATGTGCTCTTCCGAGCCACGGCTTATATTTGTGCCAGTAATTGCCCTGTTGAATGCAGGCAGTATTACTAATTTTATTCTTTTGTTATATCCAGGATATGTGCTATTTGCCTGTTTTCCAGGCTTGGCAATGAACCATACCTTCCTCTCTGCGCCGTTTATATTTGCAGCGAAGTGCCCATGGCCTACAGCGATATAGTTCTTCTCCATCGCCTCTTTGGAAGGAAGTGCATTTCCATGCATGAGTGCGACCTTATCCAGCAGTACCTCGTCCTCAAGCGCTTTGCTTATGCCGACGCTTTTGAGTATCTCTTCAAGATGTGCATCATGGTTTCCTCTTATGAACCTGCACTCTATTCCTGAGATTTTTGCAAAGAAGCGCAGCATTGAATCGCGCTCAGTTCTTGTCATGTACATTATGCTTTCCTTGAAATCCCCTAGAAATATTATCCCTTTGGCACCGCTTTTCCTGTATGCGGCAAGAAGGTCGTCGGCGAGCAGGTCTACTGCGTTTGACAGATGAATGCCTGATTCTCCAAGCTTTTTCTCGAGGCCCACATGCAGGTCGGACACTGCAAGCTGCTTTTCCTTCCTTATAAGAAGCGCAGGTTCGCCGTTTACAAAAGATACGTCCATATTATATTGATATAACCTTTCCGCTTAATAAATAATAATCTAAGCGATGCAAGGAGTTTTGATGGCACTGTCAGGAATACGCATATTCAGGATATTCGGAATAGATGTAACGCTGCATTGGACCTTCATACTCATGCTGCTTGCGATACTGCTGCTTGGCAGCTATTTCCTGTTCCTGCTCTTTGTGCTGCTGTTCATATGCGTGCTCATCCATGAGTTTTCGCATTCCATAACTGCACTGCGGAATAACATAAAGGTACGGGAGATAATACTTCTGCCCATAGGTGGAGCATCGATAATAGATGATACTAATATAGACCCGAAAGTAGAATTCAACATATCCGTTGTTGGGCCGATATCGAGTCTTGTATTGGGAGGCATTTTCGGAGTATTGGTGGCGCTCTCGCCTCCTGGAATTATCACCGAGGTGCTGCAATACCTCTTCATAATCAACATCTTCCTTGGAGTTTCAAACCTGATCCCAGCATTCCCGATGGACGGTGGCAGAGTATTGGAGAGCTACCTTCAGGAGAAAAAGGATGCGTACGATGCGACAATGCTCACCGTAAAAGTAAGCAACTACATGCTTGCGCTGATAACCATAGGCGCGGTCGTTTTTATGGCATACCAAATTTACAGCCAGCAGTTCAGCCAGCAGATTATAGATTACGCTGCCTTTGAATTCTTGTATACCATGATAATCGTGTTCTTCCTCTACGGCGGGGCAAGGCAGGAGAAAGAGACTGCAATAATAAGGAAGATGACAGCTGGGATAACGCTTTCAGATGTAGTGAGCAAGGACTACTACCTTATCGATTATAAAATCAGCATGAAAGAGCTTTACAGCAGGATAAAGAAGACCAAGAAGCACAGGATACTCACCAGGATGGGCGATGCATATTATTACGTCGACCTTTCAAGGATAAGGAGATCTGTAAAGAACAGGAGTTTTGTAATAAAAGATCTTGCAGTGCAGCTCCCTGAGTTAGACTACAGGACAGGGATAATAGATGCTATTGCAAAGGCAGGAAGCTGGCCTGGAATCATAGTAGTTACAAGGAATGGAAAGATGGCAGGGGTAGCTACTGAACACGGCATGAGTACGTTCATCTCGCTGCATATGGCAAGCAAATAGCATTTGGAGTTATTTCCCTGGGAACAGAATGGTGGTTTTCGGGCTTACTGCTATTCCCAATACCCTTCTTATGACAGTAATTGATCTTTTGTTTGCCTTGTCTAGCTTTATAAGCAGGCATCTTCCCTGGTCGAGCCCCTGTATTGTCTCGATATACTCTTGATTAAGATTATAATTTGCCATCACCTTTTCTGCGCTCTTCCTAACCTGCATCCTGAATATGAAGACTGATGCCGAATTAGCCACTATGCCGTCGCTCATGTCCTCAAGCAGTTGGGATGCGAGAAGCAGGCCGACGCCGTACTTCCTACCTTCCCTCACAATTATCTCAAGGTCCTCATTGCTGTTGATGAGCTTCCAACTCTCATCAAGCAATACAAAGGTACGTTTGTTTTGCCTGTCCAGATTGCCCCTCATCCTTGTTGCAATTGCTTTGAGAATCTCTGAAGCACGCTGGGCCTTCTCATCTTCCTTCAGGCCCTTGAGCATGAAGTATGTGCTCTTATTTATGTTAATGTCATCTGGAGTACGCTGCTTTGCATTACTTTCCATCCCCATTACGTTTGCCGTTTCCAGATATTCACCGGTAAAATCTAGTATTATTACAGATGCATCGATCATGAAGCCGAGGCGCAGCAGGATGCTTTTCATAAGATAGGTCTTTCCGCTTCCTGTCATACCGACTATGAATACGTGCGGATTGAACAGGAAATTAAAATCAAGGAATATAGGCATGTTCATCTTGATGGAATTTCCTATGAATATGCCGTTGTTTGCTCCTGACAGCGACTCTGCAAGGTTTGGCTCTTCTGAATATGGGACGCTCAGCAGCCTTGATACAGTATTGGAGGTATAGATGTGTTTGTTTCCCATAAAATCACATCAAGTTGGCCAGCAGCTCTTCCCCTGATAGTATCCTGTATTCCAAGCCGAGATTCGTGCAGAAGGCGTTTGCAATCCTTACAATGCTCTTTGCAGGCTCAGACTCCGCCTCTAGCCTTTCCGCTGATCTCTTTACAGCTCTGAGTTTTACGGAAACCTCAAGGGATTTGCTGCCTCCTATTATATTCTTGATTTCCTTTTCTATTATCTCGATCTCCTTCTTTGCCTGGTTTATCTTGTTGTACATCTTAGGATTTATCCTTGACAGGGAAATTTCCTTGACGCGCTTTTTCGTCTCCAGCGATTCTATGAGACGATGCCTGTCCACCTCCTTCACGGATACGGAGAATTCAAACGGATCCTTTATGTTGTCGATTATTGGTTCGAACATCCCGTTATCGACAGCTTTGCTTATGGTAAATTCAGCGATCGACACACCGACATACGCATCACCGTCCTTCCTGACTGCAGACAATAGGTTTCTTCCAAGCCTGTATCCGTTCTCTATCATTATTACTTTTGACCTTTTGATAAGGAGGTTGTTTACCATATGGCCGGAATTGAAGTATACTGCGGAAATCAGCACCAGTACCGCGCTTATTATCGCATATTCGCTGCCGGCGCTTGCAGATACTATGAGCACGGCGAGTCCTGCTGCGTAGAAGGCATATGAATAAAGCTTGTTTAGGCGGTTTATCTCTTCCATTTACATAACCCTGAAAAGGTCGAAAAACGCTTCTGACCCGAGCATTGCTGAGAGCTCCCTCACCGATATGATAGTCAGTATGAGGCTGAATCCGGGCAGTATGAAGGTGTATACTATGAAATAAGCGACACTGGATACCAGCCAGTTGATTATCCCTGAGAAGTAATTCGATATTCCAGATATGCCATTTGTAACGGTGTTTAGGAATGAGATGGCGCTCCCGTAGTCTGATTGGTTTCTTATCTGAGGTATGCCAGTCAGAGTATTCTTGAAGCTTGATGCACTTGAGGTAAGGCTGACTATGCTGTTGTTGCTTGCTGTTTGGTAATAGGAATTCGCTATCATTGCGTTCATCACATACGATAGTGGGAGGACGACATAGAGGCCGATCGCCAGAGCTATCAGGAAGCCTCCCATCTTCCTTGTAGGGTAAAATGATCTCAGTATCAGGCCAGTAGGCAGTATTATCGTTGTTGCGGTGAGCGATATGAATATCAGTATTGCAGACTGCACCAGTACACCTGTTGATATTGTCGTTAGGATCCTGATAAAGTACATTATCTGAGATATCAGTGGATTTACAACAGAGCCGAGAGATATGCTGACCACTACAAGGTTGATGCTTATTGAGGCTATTATCCCGAGTATGGTGTTCAGCCCGAGCAAAGCGACCATCAGCGTTGTTACTGAAGAGAGTATTGATGCGTGAAACACTCCCATGTACGTATATCCGCTCCCTGCAAGATAGTCGTATGCAAGGCAGAGTGCTGCATTATTAGACATGTAGGTCTGGCATGTAACGCTTGTGGAGTTGTAAAATGTTATTTGGTTTATCATGCTGTTCATTATCCCATTCTGCGAGAAGAGCAGCAGCATTCCACCTACAAGCGCTCCGTTTATTATAGACTGATATATCTCCTCCTTTCCAAACTCTTTGAGTGACCTTTTGTTTGCAGCATATCCTATTCCCAGGGATATTCCAGCTATGGAGAGCATTATCCCTATGACATAAACTGCTATGCTGAATCCATAGGTACCGAACGGCAGCAGGGTCATGCATTCACGTGGCGTTGATTGCTGTCATGTTGCTGAGCAGGTGCGTTGAGGCAAGTGCAAAGCCGTTTGATGCAACAGAGAGTACGGCAACGATTATTGCGCCTATTATTATATCTATTGCAGTGGTATGGAAGCTGGCACGTTGATAGGATGGAAAGAGCTGCCCTATCGCATAGAAGATCCCTGCTATTATGAAGAGCAATGCGCTTAGCAGAGGGCCTGCATGCATAAGCAGAGTCTGTATGTACGACAGCGTTCCTATTATATCGAATGTGAATGCGCTCGCATACGTGTACTTTGCAGTTGCAAAGAACGCCACCATCCCGATAAGAGGGACCTTTGTGCATATGGACCTTGCAAAGCCGTTTATCCTGAGTCTCTTTATTATACTCATATATTCACTCTTTTACTTTAGTAAAAGAATGTATACTTGTGAGATATATAAGCTTTTTGGTTTGGCTAGCTTTGCGGATAAAGTCTGCTCACAAATCCAATTCCTGAGCAGATTTATTAATTTATGAGCGGAATATAATACTACCTAGTAGTGAGCTTATGCAAAATGTAAATGATATAGTAATTAATCCGAGGATAAATGAACTTCTCATTAAAATATTGGCTTTTAGGTATGATTATGAAAGACCTCTCACTATAGGTACTACTGGTGCAAAAGTACTATTGTCTTTGCAATTATCAAAAGAGGTTACCACAATTTTAAAAAAATTCATGTCAGATATGGAAAATCCGCCATCTGAGCTCTATGAGGGATTATCTGATAGGGATAAAAGAGGTATATTCAGAGGTGAACTGAAAAAAACGTTAATGGAAATTTTAACTACTGAAGATACATTAAAATTTGCAAAAGAAGTATTTGCAGACCATACTGTAAGAGGGTATACTTGGAACAGCTGGAACGAACAAGGCGAGCAGATTAAATATTGGAGACCAGAGCTTATAGAGTCATTAAAAGAAAATGGAGTACAATATGACGAAACTTCAAAACAATTCAGTTATGCAGATACTACTCTCTCAATCTCTATAACACCTTATCTATCAACCTCATTTATAATGATAGATTTAAGTGAACCACTATACGAAAATCTAAAAAATGAGATAAATAGGGTGTACAGTTATGGTTTATTCACTTCTGCACTCGTGTTGTCGCGAAAATTAGTAGAGAATTTGCTAATAGATATTTTAAGGAAAAAATATCCTGTTGCAAATAATGGTCTTGATGTGTATTACATTACCAGCAAGCGTCGCTTCAAGGATTTTTCTGTTCTTATAGAAGAATTGGAAGTTAGAAAGGCAGATTTCGCACCGGATGGTTCAACAGTTGAAGTTATTTTGACTTTGATTAAACCAATAAAAGAAACTTCGAATTCTGGGGCACACTCTTTAACTTTTTATTCCAATAAGAATGAGGTAGATGGACTAAAAATACCTGAACTAATAGAAAGACTAATCTACCTTAACACTCGGCTTTAATCCTAAATCCGTTTCTATTCCTAACTCATACATAGCATTTATCAAGACCGTAATATCATACGTTATCAGCTTGCGCAATAGTTCATTCGCCTGAACTGTGTAGTTCTTGCTCTTTACACTATCTCCTGATTCTGCCTTTATCACGTTGAGAGTCATTTCTGCTTTGCCCTTAGGAGCTCGCTTGCAGTGTTTTCCACTTGTATCCTTGCCGCGTCCTGCTTCCTCCTGAATTCAGGCAGAATTGCATTTGCAAACCTTAGATGCAGCGTCGAATCATATATGTCTACCATGAACCCATAGTAGCTGTCCGCCGCTTTCACATCATTGTCCAATAAGGAGTTAAGAGTCTCCCGTTTCAGCTCCCCTACGACATCCATAAGCCCGAGTGCATACGCCTTCTCATCAGCTTTCAGCTCCTTCATGCGCGGTATCTTCCTGCTGAACATTATGCTTTCCAGCACCTTGGCTTCAACATACTCCTGGTGGGCCTGCAATGAATTATACTCAAATCCGGATTCGGTCTTCAGCAGCGAGGTGCGTATCTTCTCCATGTCTGACAGCAGGGACATTGCCTTGGGCTTGTCCTTTGCGTGCATGGCGACTATGGCCTTCCCTGCGTTGCGTATCAGCTCCCTTGAAAGTGAGAGCACCTTCTCCCTCTGCTCTTCAAGAGACTGCATCTTCTTCTCCACACTACTTATGTCATTTATCATGATTTCACCTTATCTTCATTGAACGTGCATGCCAAAAAAGGTATTGTTGTGCATACCCCTCCATCCCGGGCCATTTTTCCGAGGCAAATTCGTGCAGCTCCGTCACCTTCTTCTTTTTTCCATCGAAATAGATCGTTTCAAGAACGCGCTTTATCCATACGTCTATGGGAAAGGCTTCCATCTTGCCGTATGCGAATAGCATAACGCAGTCGGCAACCTTGTCTCCAACCCCGTTTATCTCCATTATCGCTTCCTTCGCATCTCCGTAATCCATCTTGTATAACGAGTTCATATCAAGGTTATCAGAGCAGAATTCCGCAGCGTGTCTTATGTATTTGGCGCGGAATCCGGCGCCATGCCTCATAAGATCCTTTATGCTTGCTTCTCTTATCTGCTCTGCAGATGGGAAGAGTTTTGCATCGCTTCCTTCTACAGGCGTGCCGTATGAATTTATCAGCATTTTTACAGAGTTCCTTATCCTTTTTATGTTATTGAATTGCGAGAGAATGAAGCTAAGGGTCGTTTCCCAGGGATCGTTCTGCGTTACCCTCATCCCGTTGTATGCAGATATCGCGCTCTTCATGAAGTCATCGGTGCATATCTTTTCATATATGGACTGCATGTTGTCGTTTATCCTAAACCTTCTTGTTATCTCCATCCTGGCGCTCGTTGCCGTGTACTCCCCCTGCCACGAATAAGATAGTTTCTTTCCGTTAAGCCTTGTAGTTATCACTCCTTTTGATGTGGAATAGGTGGTGTCAAAGGATTTGCCTTTGTTGCTGTATTCGGCGTGGAAGGCCAGAGGCTGTCCGCTCTCTATGCTATTCTTCATATCGAATGGGCCGTTTATCCTTATGCTATTGCTTCCCATTTCACGCGCCTCTGCTGTGCAGTGTCTCTCTCCCTTATTGTTACGGTATTGTCTTCAAGGCTCTGGTAATCTATAGTTATGGCATTTGCCACTCCTATTTCATCGCTCTTTGCATAGCGCTTCCCTATGCTTGCAGAATCAGAATAATTGCATTTAAGCCCTTTCTTCCTGAGGTGCGCATTGATCTTCATTGCCATCTCGGTTAGCTTGTCGTCTTTCTGGAGCGGGAATATAGAGTAGTCGTAAGGAGCTATCGCCTTTTCAAGCTTCAGCCATTTCCATCCGCGTTCCTTGTCGTCAACTGCCTTTTTGTCAAGTATTGCCAGTAGCATCCTGTCAAGACCTATGCTAAGCTCTGCAACGCTTGGAAGCACCTTCTCCTCGGCGTTCATTATTGATAGGTCAGTTCCTGATATCTTTGAATGGGACTGCAGGTCGAAGGTTCCCCTGTCCGCTATGCCTGTTATCTCTATCGTTCCGTAAGAGGTCTCGACTTCTACGTCAAGATTGCATCTTGAGTAATGCGGCAGTTCCTCCTTTTCTATCTCCCTAAACCAATACTCTTTGTATTCGAAGCCTATGCTTCTCATGAATTCATAATCCTTGTAGATCATGAATGCGAAGTACTCGTTAGGCACCTTCTTTGATTTAACCAGTTCGCTTATCGTGGTTTCATCTGGCTCCTTGCCGCTTGCTGCAAAGAGTATCTTCGTATCGAATATGTGGTTGCTCTTTGCATATTCTCCAAGTAGAGTCTTGCTGAATTCCGCATTAGGATCGTAAAAAAGTTCCGCTTCCATCTGCGTGAACTCGCGCATTCGCACCAGCTGCTGCCTTGGCGATATCTCATTCCTGTATGCTTTTCCCGACTGGCAGATGCCGCATGGCAGCTTCAGCGAATTCAGCCTGTATAATTCCTTGAAATCCATGAATATGCCCTGGGCAGTTTCAGGCCTTAGGTACATAGGCTCTGATGTCCCCTGTCCTGCATGCGTCTTGAACATGAGGTTGAAGTATTCTACCTTTCCAGTCAGCTCAACGCCGCACTTCTCGCATTTGATTTTGTTCTTTTTTATCTCTGTTTCCATGCCATTGAGATCCATCTTGCGCAGTGCGGTTATCGCAGCTTTGTCGTTCTTCTTTGAATAGAAACTTTCCAGGAGTTTGTCTGTCCTGTTGCCAGCATGGCATGAACCGCATACCATGATAGGATCAGTAAAGGTGGACAGATGGCCGCTTGCCTTGAATACCGGCTCAGGAGCAAGCGTTGTTGTCTCTATCTCTATAAAACCGGGATGCTCTGGAATAACCTTTCTCCATGCACTTTCTATGTTCCTCTTTATGGCAAGGCCTATCGGGCCGAAATCATAGAAACCTGCAGGCTCCCCGTATATGCTGAAGGCCTTGTAGAATATCGACCTTCTTTTGATTATGTCCTCTGACCTGAGTTCGCTCTTCTCCATTTGATACATCTGCGATTAAGAATTGAGTATGTGTGTGTCTGCAAGATATAAAATATATCTGTATTTGAAAATTTCATCTAGATTTAAGGTATTTGCCGAACTGTTCAGTGCAGTTGTAAAGAGTGATGTTGAATATGCAGCTATAAGGTTCAGAATCCGTATGGTAGAATTCATTTTCGTCAGAGATAATGTTAGAGATTTCATGTTTTGCTATTATTGCTATAATAATGACTTCTAAGTTTTTCTTGTTCTAGTAAACGGTTTTTATCGAAAAGTATGTGATTTTTTATTATCTTGCCATTAGCTCTGCAGATATCTGCATAAATATCATCGCAGGATTTTGTGGTATTATTTTTAATATCGAGTCCGAGTTCTTTAGATATTTTAATAATGTTCTTTGTTTCTCCCTCAATTTCTAACAAATCTCCAAATGGGAAACTATCAACAGTTATCTTACAAGAACCTGCATAGAAAGTGTCTCTTATTCTCTCATAGCTACTAACTTTTAAGTATCCTAATTTAGCCAAAATGCCTTCAGTAGTTAAGAATGAGGAAGTTTCAACTTCTAGTTCTTCTTCTATTTTTATTCCTTCCCGGGTTTTTGGCTTTTTATAACTTAGTTCGCAGCCTTCTTCATTGTTCTTGAGATCAGTGATCCGCCTTAACCTTAATCTGGCATCGTCATTAAATAACACTTTTTGGTTATCGTACATTACCGTTAATTCATATGCAGATTTCTTGAATGTAGCTATAGATGAAACTCTTTTTATGATATCCTCATAGTCATCTACAAAGAATTTTGCTTCGATTTCTTCTACCATTTGACTCACCGGTTATCTCTGCATAGCATTATTGGCAGACTTCACACGTATCTGTATAGTAACAGTAATTAGTATATATTTGAGTGCATATGGCATATGATCAGATAGAATGCGTGGTGGATTTATAAGGAATATGAATAACATAGCCTTGCGTAAAAAGATAATAAAGTTGGCTATGGAATTTGGATTGGATTATAGTGACAATATCTTTACAAGGAATTTTGTCGATAGAAAGGATAATGCATTATTAGGGTTTATGGTGAGAGATCCTGATTATGATGAATTTGGTAAAAGCACAAAAAATAGATTACTTAATCTTGATTTATTCCTTTCATCAGACAAGTTCCTAAAAGCAGGCAGGAGTGCGCAGATAGTGAATATGAGATATGCAAATGCTGTGG
>DAHUYR010000004.1 GCA_027315135.1 Microcaldota archaeon | reverse complement strand
TAGCCATTTGGACCAGATCCGTTATGCCAAGCTTTCTTCCAGCAGTATAAAGTACCGACATTCTGCGGCTTGTCTTCCCGTACTGCTTGTCTAAGTCTTTCGACTCTCTGTGCGAAACTGACACTTGATGTATCCTGTTTCTCGTTATCTGCTCTTAATAGACCTGTAAACACTGGCTTTTTGCCTTGCGCTTGCGTTATAGTTTTCATAATACCACTCAGACACATGTGTTTTAACATCATATATTAATGTTTCGTAGGCTTGGATCTTGGGACAAAATTAACTAATAACCCATTCTGAAAAGAGCATGTAAGGTAGCGATGCGGTCCTCTATGACACTTGATAGACATTCTACTGCATCTGTCATCTTATCACTTACAGTGTATTTATGAGTTTCTAGATATATAAATAGTAGCCTGATTAAATATATGATAACTTATCTGATGTGATGGATCGTAGGCATGGACAACGGTGATCCCATGTAGATGTCAACTCCTTATCTAGTTGAAGCAATACAGTAAGCTTTAATTAATTTACCTTCTTAATCATTACACGTTTCTTAATTTGGAAATGCGTACAATTAGTTTAATCAGTGAATCAGATGGGAGCTTACGAATACATAAAAGAGAGCATTGAAAGAGAGTACAAGAATAGAGATGATGCGCTCAAGTCAAAGTTGATAAACTGGAGGAAGGAGCCCTCTGTTGTAAGAGTACCAAGGCCTACTAATATCACAAGGGCAAGAGAGCTTGGATACAAGGCAAAGCAGGGAGTAGTAATCGTAAGGGTAAGAATAAAGAAGGGAAAGCGAAAGAGGGAGAAGCCCCGTGGAGGCAGGAAGCCAAGCAAGAACGGAAGGTTCTTCGCGTATTCGACTTCGCTCCAGAGCATGGCAGAGGGAAGAGCTTCTAGGAAGTTCATAAACTGCGAAGTGCTCAACTCATATTACGTAGGAGAAGACGGCACTTACAGGTTCTACGAAGCGATACTTCTTGACAGGGATCATCCTGCAGTTTCAAATGACGATAATTACAAGAATGTAGTAAAGCAGAAAGGAAGAGCTTACCGTGCATTGACGAGCTCCGGGAAAAAGCATAGGGGTCTCTGACTTGCACAACGCGGAATTGATAATAAATATCGGCAGTGATTCAAAGGAGTATTCTGCAATAATGACAAATGATACTGGAATAGACGGAGTAAAGACAAAACTCTCTTCAGACAGGAAGAATATAAGGGTCTTGGTTGAGTCCGAGGACTCAAAGAGGCTTCTTGAAGCCATAGGAAGCGTGATAAAGGAGCTTCGTGTAATAGATAGCGTATGGAGGATTGTGAAATAGCCTGAAAACAGCGATACTTTAATAAAAATATGTATTCAGAATATATTGCTTTTTATTCTCTTACAAACGTGGAGGAATAATATTAAGAAGTGCTGAGCATGAGAAAAGGATCTCTTGAATTTTGGCCTCACAGAAGGGCCCATAAACAGACGCCGAGGATGCGTTCCTGGCCATCGTCAGCGGAGCCTTCGTTTCTCGGCTTTGCAGCTTTCAAGGCAGGCATGACCCACGTAACAATGATTGATGATTCAGACTCTCCTTCGAAGGGAAGCGAGGTGTCAAGAGCAGCAACGCTCCTTGAAATACCAGAACTGCACGTCTATGGCATAAGGACCTATACGAAAAAGTACGAATACAAGGAACCTGCAAAGGATTATCTGGATCAGAACCTTGCGAAGAAGCTCCACATGAAGAATGTCAGCAATACAGTTGATAAGCTGCCTGACCCTTCAACTTTCACTGACGTAACTGCCTTGGTCTTCATCGACCCGACGAACCTCGGAATTGCAAACAAGAGGATAAAACGCATGGAGATAGCAGTAGGCGGCAAGAACGTTCAGGAGAAGGCCGACTTCATAAAGAACTGGATTGGAAAGAGCGTCAAGATTACTAACGTATTGGGAGTGGGAGATTATATTGATGTTAAGAGCATAACTGTAGGAAAGGGCTGGGCAGGAGTGGTAAAGAGATTCGGAGTTGCAACGCAGGGAAGAAAGGCAACTGGAAAGAGGAGACACTTAGGAGTCATGGGAGCATGGCATCCTGCAAAGGTACTTTATACCGTGCCGCATGCAGGGCATATGGGATACAACTACAGAACAGAATTGAACAAACGCGTACTTAAGATAGGAAGCGCAAATGATGCAAAAGAGGTTAATGTAAGCGGTGGCTTCCTGAATTACGGAGTAATAAAGAATGATTATATTATGGTTGATGGTTCCATTCCAGGTCCTTCGAAGAGATTCGTAAGGATAAGGAAGGCGCTGAGGAACACACACGCAAAGAAGGAGCCGAAGGTGACATACATCTCGGTGGCTTCAAAGCAGGGTTCTTGATATGAATGTTTATGGAATTGATGGTAAGGTCTCAAAGAGCATAGAATTGCCTAGAGTATTCTCTGAAAGCTTCAGAAAGGAGCTCGTGCTTAGAGCAATACTTGCAGAGCAGAGTCTCCGATATCAGCCTAAGGGAAGAAACCTTATGGCAGGTCTGCGAACGACTGCGACATATGTAGGAAACTACAAGAGCTACAGGACTGGAAGGCATATGGGAATAGCAATTCGCCCTAGAGAGAAACTTGGCGGAGGGGCTATGGGTTACGTTAGAAGGATACCAAGCAGCGTAAAGGGAAGACGTGCCCATGCACAGAAGGTGGAGAAGAAGCTTACGGAGATGATAAATACAAAGGAGTATGTACTTGCACTCAGGTCAGCCATTGGAGGCTTCTCAGACAAGGAGACGATAAAGAGCATGAGAGGCTTCGCAGGAAAGGACCTTCCAATAATAGTTGATAATAAGATAGAATCGATAACAAAGACAAAGGAGCTCATAAGCGCACTTGAGGCTCTTGGAATAGGTGCAGATCTTGAAAGGTCGCATAAGCCAAAGAGCAAGAACAGCCTGAGAAGCAAGGAGAGAAGAAGGAGCTTCAGGAAGAGCGCAATCATAATCACAAAGAATGCTGAGAAAGTCGGCAAGGCAGGAAGAAATATACCAGGAATAGACGTATGCAGCGTGGATGAGCTCACTCTTGAGAAGGTAGCTCCGGGAGGCTTCCCTAGGATATCAATATGGTCGGAAGATGCAGTAAAGGGAGTAGAAGAGGCAGTGTCAAAGGCCAGATTCAGGAAATTGAAAGGTGATCAGGCATGAAAAATTTGATGTACCCAATAGCTACAGAGAAAGCATTAAATATGGTCGACAAGGATAATATCATACTTTATGTAGTTGACAGCAGATGCACAAAAACAGACGTTAAGAAGGAATTTGAACAGACCTTTGGAGTGAAGGTCAAGAGCATAAATACCTCATTGACAATGAGGAACGTTAAAAAGGCATACATAAGGATAGATCCAAAGTTCAAGGCAAGCGACATAGCAAGGAAATTGAAATTGGTATAGTTATATTAAGTGAGTGAAGATGGGAAAGCGATTGAAGCAGCAGAGGAGAGGAAAGGGCGGATTTGCATTTAGGAAGCCGCCAAACACCTTCAAAGCAGACGTTAATTTCAACAGCCTAAGAAGCGGGAAGCTTATAGGAGAGGTAATGGAATTCATAGACGATCCTGGACACTCTGCGCCGCTGATGGTCGTAAAATACGAGAACGGAAGCGAGAACACTCTGATAGCCCCTGAAGGGATAAGAGTAGGTGACAGAATAGAGGATGGAAACGGAGCTGACATCTCTCTCGGAAGCATAACTACTCTGGGAGCGATACCTGACGGAGTTCCCGTTTACAATATAGAGATGGCTCCTGGCGATGGAGGCAGAATATCAAGGAGCGCAGGAAGCTATGCTACTGTGATGGCACACTCGGGCAACAAGGTAACAGTACTGCTTCCGTCGAAGCATATGCTTGAGATCGACCCTGCATGCAGGGCAGAGATAGGAGCAGTAGCAGGCGGAGGAAGGAAGACGCAGCCGATAATGAAGGCTGGTAAGAACTTTTATATTAAACATGCAATTAATGCAAGATGGCCAGTTAACAGAGGAGTTAAATCAAACCCTGTTGACCACCCATTCGGAGGCAAGCAGCACCACAAGGGAGCTTCAAGCATGGTATCGAGGAATGCTCCTCCTGGAGCAAAGGTCGGGCACATTGCAGCAAGACGCATAGGAAGGAAGAAGAGAGGATGATATGGCAAGAATAATCACATTTAGGGGCAGAAATGCAGAAGAGCTCAAGGGCATAAAGAATGATGAGTATTCAAAGATGATCAAGAGCAGGCAGAGGAGGTCCCTGAAGCGCATGGGCGTCACATACAAAGAGCTTGTAGCAAAGGTCGAAGAGTACAAGAAGAAGGGAGGAAGCAAGGCAATAAAGACCCATGTCCGCGAAGCGGTCATACTTCCATCATGGATGGGCCTGAAATTTGGCGTTTACAACGGAAAGGAGTTCAAGGAATTCGAGATAACTGCTGATATGCTGGGCCACAGGCTCGGAGAGTTCTCACCTGCAACAAAGACGGTTATGCACTCTGCGCCAGGTATAAGAGCAACAAGAGGCAGCAAGTTCCTATCGGTGAAAGGATGAGCAATTATTCATACAATCTTGACAGGCACGATGTAGTGTTCGCGAAGCTTTACGACGTTAACGTTAGTTACAAGAACCTCAATGCAGTATGCAACGCGATAAGGTATCTTACCGTCGGCGATGCCATGAAGGTACTCGATGGCGTAATAGCGATAGAGATGCCTATACTCTACAAGAGATACAGCAAGAAGATAGGCGCAAGGAGCGAACTCGGCGGAAGGAAGGGAAGGTATCCTGAAAAGGCCGCAAAGGAAGTGAAGAAGGTGCTTGCAAACGCAGTAGCTAATGCAGGCAACAAAGGGCTTGACGGAGAATCAATGTTCATAGTGCATGCGTCTTCGAACAAGACAGTGATAGTCAGGAGGAATCCTTCAAGAGGAAGCCTGGCTTGGGGACGAGGAATGTACGGTAGAAGCTCAATAAACCACAGCGACATAGAGTATGCAAAGATAGAGATAGGAATAGCAGATATGAATGATAAGCTGAGCGGCAACATGAGATATTTCATAAAGAAGAACAATCCATCCGCACGCGCGGCTTCAAAGAAGGGTGCAGATGCAAAGAAACAGAATGCGAAGCCTGCCAAGAGCGCTGCAAAATCTGATGATGCAGGTGCGGTTAAGAAAGAGGCAAAGCCTGCCAAGAGCGTTGCAAAATCTGATGATGATGCTGCAGCTAAGAAAGAGGCGCCGAAGCATGATGCTGAAGGGAAACTGGAGAAATAATTGAAATGATTTTATGATAACGCACAAGAAATTCATAGACGACCTTGTTGTAAAGAGCAACATTTCCAAGTATATGGAGAAGA
>DAHUYR010000011.1 GCA_027315135.1 Microcaldota archaeon | reverse complement strand
TAGGGCTCATAGGTTCGGCAACCACTAATGCAAATGGTTTCTTCTCAACGACGATAAACGCATGCGGATACGGATATGCGAACATAAAAGCAGTATTCTACGGAGCTCCATCGTCTGCAGCGTCTGCAGCCTCTGGGTCTGCAGGAATCTCTACGGTTACTCCTGAGCCGATAACAGTAAAACAGTCGCCGATAGAATATGCGTATAATCCTAGCTACAGCGGCACGCAGGACACATTCTATACTACTGATTACTCATGGGCTCCAACACAATCATCCACCAACTTCCCAATCGGCGCATTATTGCTCTCATACGGCAATATGGGATACATTTACATATTGTTCGGAGTAATAATAGTGGGTCTCCTGCTTTTTGCAACCAGAAGGACAGGAAGAAAATGAGGCGCATCGATGCCTGAGAAGAGAAGGAACACTAAAATCAAGAACACGCTCAATCTTTCATCAAGTATAGTGATAGCTGTAGCGGCTGTGCTTGCAATAGTGTATTTATACTTAAGCGGAATAAGCCCGATCATAAGCTGGCCTGCTGCAATAATAGTATTGCTTATAACAGGATACCTAATCAGCAGCGCTAATGGTCTTGTAGGCTTTTTCGGCATGTATATGATAGGGAGCCCAAGAGGCATCTGGATAATAAACAAACTGGCAGGAAGAGGAGAATGGTTCTGGAAGTTTATGGCTGATTGGGGCCTTGCCGCTGGCTTCGGTCTTATCTCGTATTTCATGTTCAGGAAGAGAATAAGTGCAAGGATGGCGCTCTTCGGAGCCGTATCTGCAGTGCTAATAATGGGGTTTGCGGTTCCATTCATGGCTGTCTCATTCAACTTCATAAACATACCTCAGATAAATTCTAGAATAGCGTCTGCTCCTGCAGCCTCATCATCGATAAACCTGCTGGCGTATGCTATATATGCGGTTAACTTTATAGGAGGATTCACACTATTTATCTTTTACTCGATATTATACAATGCGGTGAGCATACTATACGGAATAGCGACATACCTGCTCTCATTGTCTGCAGCAGTGCCAAATACTGCTGCGCTCTCAAGCCAGATTCCGGGAGTGGCACCACTGATACCAGGAATAACAATACCTATATTTGCAGGGATACTGGCGCTTGTGCTTATACTGGTAGTCCACGAATTTTCTCATGGCGTGCTGTCAAAACTTTCAAAGGTGAGGATAAAGTCCATAGGGCTAGTAGTGTTTGGAATAATCCCGATGGGTGCTTATGTCGAGCCTGATGAGAAGAAGATACTGAAGCTTAAGGCTCACGAACAGAATAGGATATTCTCTGCAGGGATAGCCTCAAACATACTCCTCTCCATAATATTCACAGTGCTTCTCGTCATAATGCTCATATATGTGCTGCCTAATTTTGTAACTACTTATGTCACAGTAACAGCAGTGGTTAACGGTTCTCCAGCATACAACGTCATAACTCCTGGTAGCATAGTGTATTCATGGAATGGTCATCAAATAAGCAATATAACATCGCTTACCGCAGCTGCCGCACAGGATGCTCCATCATCTATAGTGAATGTGGTGACGAACAAGGGATCCTATTCGCTTATAGCTGCGTCAAATGGCAAAATAGGCGTTGACCTTGCTCAGGAGAGCGGCCCGATTCCAGGGAACATACTTTCACAGTTCATCTACTTCATATATACTTTTGTTGCCCTGTCGGCAATACTTAACTTCCTTGTAGGAGTCGTCAATCTATTACCTATTCCTGGATTTGACGGCTGGCGCATCTTCCAGACAAGCATAAAAGACAAGAGGATCGTAAACGCAATCGCGCTTCTTGCAATACTTGCGATAATAATAAATGTGCTTCCGTGGATATGGGAAGCCTGATCACCATGGGACTTTCTTAAGCTTAAGCAGGTACGCTGCTATGTTGGTTCCTTTGTGCATCAGCCCTGTCAATACAATAATGAAAAGTATTCCATACCATACTGGAAGATTTCCTAATGGGAATGCAAATATAAATGCAAAAAGAAGGAAGAGGTACTGGTCCATGAATGGCATGCTCACTCCTTCTTTTGTGCCTATCCTTCTTTTTATGAAGCTGCCAACCAGATCCCCTACATGCGTGCCTATGCTTGACAATATACCTATGGCAAGCAGGTATGGCAATCCAAATACTGCTGATTCTGCATAAGCGACTATGAAACCTGCAAGAAGCCCTGAAACTAGTCCTCTTATAGTCTTGTGGCTGCCGAATATCGGCTTGCCCTTAAGCTTCCTGTTGAGGTCGATGGGGAGACCTCCGCCAAATATAACTGGCGCACCGTTCGCAACATAAGCCGGAAAGATGTATATTAACGGATATATTATCAGCTGATACCAGAAACTATACATACGCTCACTGCTCCACTTTGCCTTCTGCGTAATCTTTGCTTCCTCCGCCTTTAAACCTGCTGCCGAATCTCTTCTTCAATGCATCGGAAGCAGCAAGTTCAGAGTGCGCTCCCCTTGATGCGAGCGCCTCTCCGGAATCGTTTGCAAGGATTATTGTAATGTTGCTATGTTTTGAGGAAAGAGTGCTCATCACCTTCCTAAGTATCTGTTTGTTGTAGTTGAGTCTTACTTCGGCAATGTTCTCCTTCTTTGCATATGCCTTCTCTATAGCATCCGCCACCTCCTTGGAATCCACTACAGCATCTGCAATCTCTTCAAGCCTCTTTGTGTTTTCCTTTTCAAGTGCAAGCTTTTCATTCAGTAGGATCTGCACCCGCGGACCCGTGCTGGAAAGATCGGCATTAAGAGTCTGTGATATCATTTTCAATTGCTTGTAAGATTCCTGGAAGTATCTCAGCGCTGGTTTTCCTGCGACAAAATCGACCCTGTCAATCCCATCAGATACCCGCGATGTGCCTACGACCTTTATCATGCCTATCATCTGTTCCATCCCAGCGACATGCAGTCCTCCGCATGCTTCCGCATCTATAAGTTCTCCGTCTCGCGATTCTATAGTGACTATGCGCATTGTTTTTGAAGGCACTCCATGTCCTTGATATATTGTAAAGCCGTATCTATTCTCGGCTTCGCCACGTTCCATATCCTTTACCGTTACCTTTATCCCTTTGGCAAGTGCGCTATTCGCAAATTCCTCTATATTCTCAACATCTTTGTCATAAAGCTTGTCATAGTGCGTTATGTCTATGTGGGCTTTATCCTCTTCCTTTCTCGTACCTTCCTGCCATGCATGCTTTCCAAGCACGTTCCTTAATGTGGCATTCATCAGATGGGTGGCAGTGTGGTGCACCATGAGGTTCTGTCTTCTTTCACTGTTGACTATACATTTCACTTTGGAATCCTCCTTTACGCTGCCTCCTTCTATGAAATGCACAATCACATCTCCGTACTTCTGTACATCCTTTACCTTCGCGCTGCCAATAGTTCCACGGTCTGCCTCTTGGCCTCCGCCCTCTGGATAGAAGGGAGTCTTGTCAAGTATAACATGATTCTTGTCTGCATACAATACTTTGGAATCAGAAGTTTCTGCAAGTTTGTAATACAACTGCTCGGTCTTCGGGAACTTCTTCGTATCTATATCTATATTCTTCTTTGTCTCACGCTCTCTTGTGAAATCCCCTTTTATAATCCCCTCATACGCGTCTCTAGGTATGTCTAGATGAACGCCTTTCTTGGCCGCAACAGAAGATATCAGTTCAGGGGTTATTCCGTTGCTCTCATATAACGTTCGTAACTCCTTGATGTCAACAGGCGCCTTCTTTGCAATTATCTTATCTATTATCTTCTCGCTGTTATCCTTTGTTGCAGCATAGCGCTTGCTCTCTATATCTATTACCTTGGAAAGGAGGTCAAGGTTCTCTTTCAATCCGGGATAAAGTCCTTTCAGTTCCTCAGCATGCATCTCTGCTATTTCATCAAGATCTATGTCCAGATTGTACTCTTCGATGAAGCTTAGCGCTCTCCTGAGTATTACTCTGAGGTTGTATCCTCCTCCTATATTCGATGGAAGCGCTCCGTCAGAGACTGCAAACAGAAGCGTTCGTGAATGGTCAAGAACTGCATATAGCGCTTGCAGCGGCTTCACCTTCTTATTGTAATCGCTCTTTGCTATTCCCAATTCCTTAAGTATCGCATCCTCAATCTTGCCACCTGCCTTCTCGGAAAAGTCTATCTTGCTTGCAGGTTTCGCAAACTTGTCGAAGAGCTTCTTGTCAAATTCAATGCTGCTTCTTTTCTCTATCTTGTTAAGTATGCCCTTGAATACAGCTTCGTAAGCTGTGTCATAGCCTGTGTAATACCATAATAATCTCTCAAATCCCCAGCCAACATCGACTACCTTGCCCTTGAATTCCTTTACAGAACCGTTTGAATTCTCAAACTGCGTGAACACACTGTTGACAAGTTCACATCCGTTGGCAAAGGTTTCCAGAGACGGACCGAATTCCGAGAAATCCCCCATGGCCCATACGTCTTCATTATAAACGATATCCTCTTTCTTAACTCCAATCTCTTTGGTAAGGAACTTGTAATTGAGCTCTATGCACCTGTCCCTCCAGTAGCCCTCCTTAGGCCAGTTAAACGCGTGCTGCCCTGCCATCATGAAACTTGTGAAGTGCCTTCCGGTCACTCCTGTATTTTCAACGTCTCCGAAGCGCAGGCATATTTGCGGAACTACAAGCGGGTTTGCATTGTATTCAAATCCCATAACTCCGTTCTCTATTCTCTGGAAGTCCTGTATGCTTGCTATTGTAAAAAACAAATCTCTTCTCCACCTGCTGACTACCGGATACTTTGGAATCTCTTCATGCCCATTCTTCTTGAAGAAGTCAGCAAACTTCTTCCACATGCTGACATAACTGATGTCTTTTTTCTTTTCCCTGAAAAAAGAGTATTCTGTATGTTCTGGATCCTCGCAGACCTCCCTCTCCCCAACGCTCCAGAAGTTCTTGTGGCATATTTTGCAGGTATGCCTGCTAAACCCAAGTTCATCAAACAGTTTCGTACTGTAGTAATTCTTGTAATCTTTGGAGAACTCCTTCCTCAACGATGGCTTGTCCAGCGCGATATTCTCAAACATTAGATTCACAATTAAAATACAGACAGATTATTTATAAATCATTGGCGGAAACCAGCTTAATACCTTTACGATTAAAAACAGCGTATTAAGGGCAGTCGCTATGTTTCAGGCTCGAAATTAACAAGAAAACGGCCTGACAGAGCATGGTTTGAAGACGGAAAGACGGCATCAGATCATAATTGATGCATTATCCCAGATAACTAATCCCGAACTGGCACTTCCTTATCTTCATGAAGTAGCAGCTCCTGCATCTCCACGACTCTTCCTTTGACACTGGCTCAGGACCCCTATTTTTGTTCCAGAACTCAAAATCCCTGTCAAGTATCTTCTTCAGCCACGCGGCATCGTATTTTATCCTAACCTCTTCAACGACCTCCCTGCTCATCCTGTTAAGATACCTTATAATCAGCGTATCGCTTATCTTTGGGAGCTTCTGATAAGACTCAAACATGCTGAGGCATATCGCACCAATATTAATCATATCGTCCCTGATCCCTATCTCTTTGAGACCATGGATAAATGTCGGGGAGAGCTTCATCCTGCCTACGCCATTTGCATCATAATATCTTTTGAAAGTGTACCTCTTATCCAAAATGTCCTTGAACATGAGCCTGTACACCATTGCCTGCACAGAATGCATTTCATGCATAGTGTCGTTGTGCCCGCCGCTCTCTTTCAACGTTGTTTTGTTTTCAACTATGATTGTTTCCCCATTCTCTACAAGAAGCTCGTCTATCTTGCCGCGTATGGTGAAACCGTCAATATCCCCTTCTATCTTCAGCTCCCTTCCTTTGCCACCTTCAACAATGCTATTCATCGTCATTATGTTCTCGTACGCATTCTTGTAGAAGATATCGGGATAAGTGACGGGTTCTACAGTTAGCTCCTTATAAACCTCTTTCTGAAGGTTTGCATGGATCGTCTCTCCAATCCGCATTGCCTTTGTCTGTTCTTCTTTCTGAGTGCACGACAAATAGACCTTGTATTCGCACCAGGACTGATTAGCGATATCAGTGACTGTCACGCTGCTCTTGTTGAGCTCTTCAAGGATTCCTTTTCGCATTAAAAACACTGTCAGACCGCCTACCATTCGTCATAGCCTAAGCTCAGCGATCACCTATCTCATCATATGGATTTTTAATTGCCTAACAATATTAATAATTCTATGCTGCTAGACGAGAACGAGCTTTTCATATTTGACTGGGACGGAACGCTTGTAACATCAGGGGCCTTGATAAAGGTATCAAAAATGCTGAAAGCGCGTTACAGGCTTGACTATGTTCTGAAACACAAGGAGGAGTATGAAGTAAGGTCGACAAATGATCTTGTGATGAAGGAAGGCAGGAGCAGGATAGTATCAAAGATGTATCAGATATATGCAAGGTTTTCAAGCGTAAAGCTGAAGCCAGGCTCAGAGGAGCTGCTAAAGCTCCTAAAGGCGAAAAAGAAGAAGGTCTGCATATTCAGTGATTCAAACGCCACGAGGCTTCTCAGCGAGACAAGAAGGACAAATGTGATAAAGTATGTGGATTTCATACTGAGTGCAGATTCCATAAGCAGATACAAACCAGATCCTTCAGGTATATTGCTCATAGTAGACAAGTACAAAGTGAAAAAGAGCAGATCAGTTTACATAGGGGACATGGCATCAGATGTATATGCGTCAAAGTTTGCAGGAGTAAATGCGTGTGCGGTTGCAGATGGTCTGGATCCGATGCCTCTGATAAAAGACGCAAAGCCGGATTATCTGTTCGAAAGCACGGAATCGATGTTCAAGAGCCTGCGCCTAGGCAGGCCAAAAGCAGCCTCACGACGAAGATAACGATATATTTATAAATCATAATGCGGATAACTTTAGTGAAGTAGTAAAGCGAAGTTAAAAGCGCTGATCCTACAGAGGAAATAAAATGCCAAGAGATTTCGGAAGAGGAGATGACAGACGAGGAGACAGAGGAGACAGAGGAGACAGGCACGGAGGTGCAGGAAGAGGAATAAATCCTAATTACTTCCTACCAAAGCCTGTAAAGGTCGGAGACGAAGTAGACGTCAAGATAGAAGCTATGGCCTCAAAAGGAGACGGAATAGCAAAGAAGGACGGATTCGTAATCTTCGTAAAGGATGCAAAGGAGGGTCAAACCTTGAAGGTAAAGATAACCGAGGTAAGGACCAGATTTGCAATGGGCGAAGTGCTAGGAGAGGCTGAGGCAGCTCCAGAGGCAAGCGCAGACGCAGCTTCAGATTCAGACGAGTCAGAAGAGGAAGCGTAAACAGCAAAAACCCAAGAGCTAAGGTTAGTTATTTTATTTTTTATTCTTTCACTTTTCCTATTTTCCTATATCTTCAGTAAAAACATATTATGCTAAACCTTTTAAATGGAAAAAGCTGATATGTTGTCATGGAAGAGGATACGAGAGAGCTGAGCAGAAGGTTAATGCTATCATTCAGGATGTCCGACGGTTCTGAGATATTCTACTATTCGCTTCCAGAACTTAAAAACATCGGGATAAGAGATACTTCAATTCTTCCATATTCGATAAGGGTAGTCTTGGAATCACTTGCGAGGAATCATGACGGAAAAGGGATAAAGCTTGAAGATATAAAGGAGCTCGCAAACTGGAATCCAAAGAGCCCTTCTGACAGAGATGTTCCTTTCAAGGTCTCTAGAGTGCTCATGCAGGATTTTACCGGAGTTCCAGCTGTTGTAGATCTTGCAGCCATGCGCCAGTATGTATCGGACAAAAACATGTCTCCTGATCTCATACAACCTATGATGCCTGTCGATCTTATAATAGACCATTCTGTGCAGGTTGACGTTTTCAATTCTCACGAAGCGCTTGCCAAGAATCAGGAATTTGAGATGAAGAGAAATTTGGAGAGATACAAGCTGCTGAAATGGGCTAGCACCTCCATGGACACTTTCCGGGTCTTCCCTCCATCTTCCGGAATATGCCACCAGGTAAACCTTGAATACATTGCGACATGCGTCAGCTTGAAAAATGTCGAGAAAGACAAGCTTGCATTCTTCGATACGCTTGTCGGGACAGATTCCCACACGACGATGATAAATGGCCTTGGCGTTCTGGGCTTTGGGGTTGGTGGAATAGAAGCGGAAGCAGCAGTACTGGGCCAGCCTGTCTCATTCATCACGCCAAAGGTACTCGGAGTAGACCTTGAAGGAAGGCTTGGAAGCGGTGTCACAGCAACGGATTTCGCACTCACTCTTACGAAGATACTTAGAGAACATGGAGTAGTCAATATGTTTGTCGAGTTCTACGGCAATGGGGTAAAGACATTATCCCTTCCAGACAGGGCAACCCTCTCAAACATGTGCCCAGAGTATGGTGCTACTATAGCCATATTCCCTCCTGACGATGAGACTTTAAAGTACATGAAAAGCACAGGAAGAAGCGATTATCAGGTTGAGCTTGTAGAAAAATACCTGAAAGCCCAAGGAATGTTTGACATTGATTATTCAAAAGTGGTGTACAGCGAAACCATACGTGTCGATCTTGGCGAGATAAAGCCGAGCGTCTCCGGCCCGTCTCAGCCAAAGCAGGACATGCCACTATCTAGCATACGCTCAAACTTTATGGACACATTTTTCATAGATGACGGCGAACTGCAGAACAGCATGAATTCAAAAGATTATACACGATGGTCAGGAGAGAGCAATGCTCCTGAAAACGGCCCGATAAAGAGTGCACCTACACATGAGAAGCTGAAGAGTGTTCCGATAAAATACGATGAATACGCTGTGAAACTGTCAGATGGCGATGTCGTGATAGCTTCGATAACAAGCTGCACCAACACAAGCAATCCGTCTGTAATGATAGGCGCAGGTCTTCTTGCAAAAAGGGCTATTGAAAAAGGACTGAGCGTTGATACAAGGAAGGTAAAGACTAGTTTTGGTCCAGGTTCAAGGGTCGTAATAGATTACCTGAAGTCCCTTAACCTGATAGAACCACTTGAAAAGCTGGGCTTCGGTCTTGTAGGATTCGGATGCATAACCTGCATAGGCAATTCTGGGCCACTGATAGAAAAACAGAGCGATGCGATAAACAGCAGCAACCTTGCAGTTGCATCTGTCCTTTCAGGAAACAGGAATTATGAAGCAAGAATACACCGGGATGTAAGAGCAAACTACTTGATGTCCCCTCCGTTGGTTGTTGCGTTTGCGATAGCAGGCACTGTGCTAAAATACCTTGAGAAAGAGCCTCTTGCAAAGAACAATGCAGGCGAAGACGTATACTTAAAGGACATATGGCCGAGCCAGGAAGAGATATTGCGGTTAATCGAAAAAG
>DAHUYR010000028.1 GCA_027315135.1 Microcaldota archaeon | reverse complement strand
CAGCAGTCTGCCTTTGAATTCATAACCACATATGGCTGGGCGATACTGATTCTTGCAGTAGTGCTTGCAATGCTTTATTACTTTGTCGGCATTCCATCAACAGCTGCGCCAAGCCAGTGCAAATTCTTATATGGTACAAACTGTCAGGGAGTCATAGCAACAGCTACAGGTGGAACAACCAAATTGACAATGGTAATAACAAACTCACAGACCTATCCTATTCTTTATCCAATGATCAAACTTGCAACAGATTCATACGGCAATGTATCTGCAGCATGTCTGCCTAACAACTCCCTTATTCAGCCAGGAAGCGAGATCATATGCAATATGACGATTCCAACCTATGTCTCTCCAGGAACAACATTAACAGGTACAATGTACCTAAACATAACTACCTGCCCAAGCGGCAACATTAACAACTGCCAGCCAAAGCAGTTGCAGACCTATAAGGGCAGCATAATAACAAGGGTAACCACCCAAACCTCAAACATACATCTTACTTCAACCTCATCCACATCCACATCAACTTCATCCACCTCTACTTCAACATCTTCAACATCTTCTACTTCAACTTCATCCACCTCAACCTCTTCCACCTCAACATCTTCCACTTCTACATCTTCTACGTCTTCCACCTCAACATCTTCCACTTCAACAAGCACAATCGCATGCAGCCTGGGATCATTATCATACTCCACTCCCGGAGGCCCATATGCAGTCTCAGTGCCTATCGGGTGTTCTGCAGCTACGGTAACACTTACTGGCGGAGCAGGTGGCGGAGGATCCGGGATTCTTTCCTATCCCCTCCCTAACAAAGGCAAATGTGGTTCAAACGGTGGCTTAGGATTGGGCGGTGGTGAAGGCGGAGCAGGAGGCAGCGGATCAAGTCTGGCAGGAAGCATATCAGTTACTTCAGGAGAAACACTCTATATCTGGGTAGGCGGCGGTGGCGGTGACAGCGCTATTCTGAATCCTACAGGCACACTACCTTATGTCTCTCCAGGAGCAAATGGCATAAACGGAGGCGCATATGGCGGAGATCCATACGAGTATGAAATAATCGGATCGCCTCCCAATCCTAATGTCTACTGCTCTGGCGGCGGTGGCGGCGGTGGCGGAGGATATTCGGCTATAGGCACCTCATCTACACAATCAGGCTTCATAGCAATTGCATCAGGTGGCGGAGGAGGCGGCGGGGCAAGCATCGCTGGAAACGGAGTCGTCGGAGGATCAGGTGAACAAAGCGGAGCTAATGGCTTTAGCTATAGTACCTGCAGTGGATCTGGTGGTGGCGGCGCAACAACTTCATCAGGAGGAAGCCCAGGTTCTGCAGCCTATTCGGGATCGGCTTACGAAGGAGGACAAGGAGCATAGGGCGGATGCGTCTCAGGAAGCTCTTCAAGCATAATAACGGCAGGCGGCGGTGGCGGTGGCGGCGCAGGATACTACGGCGGTGGCGGAGGAGGATCTGCCAATGCCGGTGCCGGAGGCGGATCAACCTGGTGGTCTAGCGCATTCACTGAAACTAGCTACAATCCTGCAAGCAATTCAGGTGGCAGCGGCGGCACCGCATACGTAACCTCTAGTACAGCTCCAACTGCAAATAATGGCATAGTTGAGATAACGTGGTCATGATTGCATTTCTATGACATTTTTATACAGTAAATGCAACGACCTGACACTTCCACAAAACCTTTAAATACCAAGTAAACCTCTTAGTATATGTGGGGTATATGAATGGGAAGGAGAGAGGAAATGCTCTACAGCGAGCAGAACCTTGGTGAGATAAGCAACGAAGAGGCGCTAGCTAAGCTCTCCGAATACGCATATGGATACCCAGAATCAAGAACTGAGCTTGCAGACACTCTGGAAACCTATGCTGAGAGAGCAAGCACAGAAAGCGATAAGTACAAGGCTATCAGCACCGCTGAGGAGATCAGGGCTATAGAAATGCTGGAAATACTCTGCGAAGAACTCTGAGACATCAAGGCCAGCTGGCAAGGCGCCTGCACTAAAAGCCCTGTTTTATCTCAGCATATCAGATTGTAAATTATGCAAAAAGACAGGATGCGAGCGCCGGGATTTGAACCCGGGTTTTTGGCTTGGAAGGCCAGAGTCCTACCAGGCTAGACTACACTCGCACTCTTTCCATACCATCAGTATTCATATATATAAATGAATGCGAGCGCCGGGATTCGGACCCGGGTTTTAGCCTTGGCAAGGCTATGTCCTACCAGACTAGACTACACTCGCACAAAAAGAGTGTACAGTTGAGTACTATTCACATTATCAGCAAACGCTTATTAATATTATATTAGGATAACAGAACCACAAGAGTGTTGAATATGGCAGTTGAAAAAGACCAAACAAAGGAAAAGAAAGGCTTTACAGTCAAACCAATATACTTAATTGCAGTGATAATAGCCGTACTGATAATTGCAGGTGCAGTTTATGCCCTGACCTCTTCATCTCCTACAGTGATTGCTGGAGACAACGTCAGCGCATACTACAAAGGAAGCTTCACAAACGGCACAGTCTTCAATAACGATTTCAACACCTCCCAGCCTCTTGTATTCATTGCAGGATCAAACCAGCTGATACCTGGATTTTCAAGCGCTGTAATCGGAATGAAGTTAAACCAGGTTAAGAACATCACTCTTCCTGTGAATGAGGCGTACGGGCCTGTAAACCCTGCTTTAATAGTCAGCGTGCCAAGATCCGTATTTGGAAACCAATCCGCCAACCTGGCTGTCGGCGGTCTTGTAACCTCGACAAGCGGCGCAACAGGCAGAATAGATGCGATAAATGCCACAAACGTAACTGTAAATTTCAATTCCCCACTTGCAGGAAAGGTATTGGTATTTGAGATAAAGGTTGTAAAGATACAGCCGGCATGAGTCCTAAACCGCGCATTCAAAAAAGGTTTTAAACATGAGCTGTGCAAGCTATTCATGCTTAAATATTATGTAGCTGAGTTGTTCGAGCCGACGCTGCTTTACAGCATGGCTCTCGCTGTTCTTGGAATATCTGCAGCCTATTACTATGGCCATTTCTCCATCATCAACGCAATGCTTGTAATAACGGGCAGCATACTTGCGCAGATCTCAGTGAATGTTATCAGCGACTACTTTGACTACAGCAGCGGCCTTGACAAGGAGCTCGCAAAGAACAAAGCTGGAAACCTTGCTGGAGGAAGCTCCTTGATGGCTGAAGGGAAGATTAACCCGCTAAAAGCCCTGCTTACTGGCATAATCGCATTCTCAGCAGCTGCAGTGATTGGCATATACTTTATCATATTGCAGATATCTCTGCTCCCTATACTTATGCTTGCAGGATTGTCAATACTGCTATATGCGAGATTCGTCAAAAAGGTGCCGTATCTATCGGAGCCTTTATGCACGCTTAATTATACCTTAATAGCATTCGGTAGCTTCATAGCCATGGCAGGAATATCCTCGGTAAACTACTCAGTAGCATTTGCATTTATACCTGCAGGGATAATGCTCGGTGGCAACGCACTGTTCGTAAATGAGATTCCTGACAGGAAGACCGACAAGAAATACGGGGTGAAGCACAGTGCAGTCATGCTTGGCACAAGCAGGAAGATAGCAATATACTATCTGCTCTTCCAGGCAGCAGCATATCTTATACTTGTGATTGGTCTGCTTTCCGGCGAACTGCCAATATTTGCAGTTGCGGCTCTTGCAGTCCTGCCTGCAACACCGTATATCTTCAATGGCATATACAATGCCTATTCCAAGAAGTACGGTAGCTATCTGGGCATACATACGATAGCATCCTTTGCCTTTGCACTGCTTTTATCAGCAACATTCATAATTTCCGTTTTGTGATATCATGAGCCAAAGAGTAACAAAAATATTTTCGGAAGTGCACGGCCACTACGATGCTGTGAACACAGTGTGCAGCTTAGGTACGATAGTGAAATGGAGGAAGGACGGCGCAAAGGAAGCGATGATAGACAAGGACAGCTACAAGCTGCTTGACATAGCTACAGGCACCGGCGAGTTCGCGATAGAGCTTAACAAGGAAGCATTAAGGCGGGGCAAAAAGATAGACATAACCGGGATGGATTTTTCCGAGAACATGCTCAGCGTTGCAAAGCGCAAGGCGAAGGAGAGAGGCCTGCCGATAAAATTTGAGCAGGGAGATGCGATGCATCTCAAGTATCATGATCAATCCTTTGATGTAGTTACATCATCATTTGCATTAAGGAATGTGGACGATCTGAACAAGTTCGCTTCAGAGGCAAAGCGCGTCCTGAAGCCAGGAGGCAGATTCATATTCATGGACATGGCCAAGCCTGACAAGGCATGGCAACGTGCCTTCCTCAAATTCTTCTGGGGAGTATCGGGCATAATAGGGTTCGCAGAATACAAGGAAGCATTTGAGTGGCTCATGGTGAGCGTGGACAGGTTTGACAAAGAGAATTTCGTCAAGATACTGAAAAAGAATGGATTCAAAAACATCAAAAGAAGGGAACTTGTCTCCGGAGCTGCATTCATGGTGACGGGGCACAAATAGGTGCTTTACTGGAGAACAAGAACTCTGTAATGTATTCTGAAGCACACAGATCATACGACCTTACGAACAGGTTCCTCAGCTTCAATACCGATTCGATAATAAGGAAAAAAGCTGCAGAGGCCATTATCTCAACAACTCCATCAAATGTGCTCGACATAGCCACTGGCACCGGCGACCTTGCAATACTGACTGCAAGACTTGCAAATGAAAAGGGATCAAAGACAAAGGTAACTGCGATAGACATGAATGCAAACATGCTCAGCGTTGCAAAAGAAAAGGCAAAGCAGCAGAGGATAAATAACATATTATTCGAGAAGGGAAATGCTCTGGGCTTGAAGTACAGAACAGGATCATTTGATGCGGTAGTCTGCTCCTTTGCGTTGAAGAATTTTGACTCTCAGGAGAAGTTCCTCAAGGAGGTTCACAGAGTGCTGAAAAACAATGGCATGTTTCTTCTAATCGACATATCAAAACCGGACAGCAGCTTCGGAAGGCTTGCCTTTTGGATTTACATGAGGTACATGCAGCTATTCGGCGTGATCACCGGAAAGAGACTCTACAAATGGCTGCCTGGAAGCACTGCCGGATTCAACAGAAAGAAGTTCATAAATGAGGTAAACAGATCCGCATTCAAAGACATAATCGTTAAGGAATATATATTCGGAATTTCCTACATGCTTACCTGCAGAAAATGAACACCATATTCTGCATAGACTGTGTGAACGCAGGGGAAGCCTACTCAGTTTATGTCTGTAAAGAAGCCGCAGGGATGATTCGCCTGCAGATGGTTGGATGGAGGCAAGGAGAATCGGACTCCTGCTTGCAGAATGTCAATCTGCCGTCCTACCACTAGACGATGCCTCCGTTATAAGAAATCTGATTAGAAGCTCAGATTAATATTATCATGCCGTCGCTTGCTATATCTGTATTCTTGAATATCTTCCTGGATTCTGTCTGAAGTGTTTTAACATCTTTATACCTTGCGCTTATGTGGGTAAGCAATAATCTTTTTACGTGCGCCTTTTTAGCTACCGTTGCAGCTTCAGGCGCAGTCGAATGCTTTCTCTCCAGAGCAAGCTTCTTCTCCTCCTCTGCATAAGAGGACTCGTGTATGAGCAGCTCTGCATTCATTGCGGCTTTTACCGTAGCGCTTACTGGTCGGGTATCAGATGCATAAACAATCTTCTTTCCACTGACTCTCTTGGCAACCTTCGACAAGCTTATCCTTTTGCCGTTTACAACTACGCTGCCGTTTTCATTAAGCTCCTTGAACATAATCCCTTTTATTCCAAGCTTCCTACAAAGCTCCTTGTCAAACTTAAGCTTACTATCCTCTTCAAACACATAGCCCTTTGTCGCTATCGAATGGCTGAGCGGGAATGATTTTATGGAAAAGCCGCGGCCCTTGTACACTATCCCATTGCCGACTCCGTTGATATTTATCTTATAATCTATCTTCGCATTGTCAAAGGTCTTGAGCTTGTCTATGACGCTCTCATAGCCTTTAGGAACACATATGTTTATCGGGTCCTGCCTGTTGTTTATGGCAAGAGTCCTCAGCAGGCCTGCTATTCCTATAACATGGTCTCCGTGCACATGGGTTATGAAGACTGCTTTTGTCTTGTATGTATTTACGCCATACTTAAGCATCTGCAGCTGCGTCCCTTCGCCGCAGTCAAAGAGTATGACCTCTCCATTGTAGATAAGTGCGAAGCCAGGGAGGCTCCTGTCCTTTGAGGGTGCAGAACCTGCTGTTCCGAGTGCAATTATCTTGATCTGCATAATCCTCACTTACAGTTCTATTGTCACTGTCTTCTTCTTAAGATCTATGGCAATGACCTTCACCTCTGAAATGGCGTTCAGCTCTTCGACTGTCGGCTTCTTTTTCTCTCTTATCTCCTCTATCAACGCATTAAGTGTATTCATGTTCTCAAGGATCTTTCTCCCGACCTCGGCATACTCTATTTCTTCATTTGCAAACCTCTGCGCAAGCTGTCTCTGCTTGCTCACGCTTGCCTCTATCTCCAATACCTTCCTTCCATGTTCCACATCTTCTTCTACTCTTCCCTTTTTGTTGAATTCGTCGAGAAGCTCGTTCATGCCTGCAAACCTCTCCTTCTGTAGGTTGCTGTATTTTTCCAGAGGATATGCGGAATAGTCGACATAAGCGCCGTTCTCCACGTAGGCAACAGGCTCAGGCGCCGCTATCCTCGAAAAGATATAACCTATTGCAAGAGCAACCTGATCTTTGTCAACAGAATCCGCCCTTGCCTTCGGGTCTATCTTGTGCATCCTGAGCGCATCGTCAAGATAGACGGGACCTACGTTTATGTATTTAGAGACGGACCTTATCAGAATGTCGTCTTCAGAGCAGGCATGCTCCACCAACTCCACAAGGCTGTTCTCAGTCTCCTCCATGCCCATCTTTCCTTCTACAATCTCATAAGCTGCCTTTGACCGTACCTCCCTGTCCCTGTATGTTATGCGCTTGTAGCAAAGGTCTATGATGCCATTCTTGACAAGCATGGCATTGCCTCTTCCAAACATCTCCAGCACCAAGCTGCAATCTCCATCCTTCGTATAGAATTCAATCACCACTATCCTGTCTGTGCCGTACTGGTAGATGCGTTTTACCTTGGAATTCTCCACCCTCTTCCTAACTGCCATCGCAAAAGAGGTGGCTGCTCTAGGCTCAGGGGAGTACTTTGTGGAATTGAAGGCCTTGAGTAGCAGGCAATGGACAGCGGTGTTCCTCTCTCCTTTATGGAAGACGAACCTGAAGGAATCCCTTGAATCCTCATAGAACTTCTTAAGGAAAGCGCCCTCTATGCTCTCCTTCAATTCCTTAATCGCAAGATGCAGTTCAAGCGAGGCTATTTCTCGCATAAATATCAGCTAAAGTTTCTTCTTCCCCTCTTCCTTGACTATCCGCGCAAAGAGCTCTGCAGCTTTCTTCGCCTTATCCGATTGCTCTATCGCAGTGCCTATCTGCACTATGTCAGCTCCAGCCTTCAGCGTATCGCGCAGATTGTCCTCATTCATTATTCCTCCTGCCACTATGTACGGCACATCTATAGTGCTCTTCACCATGCGTATCATCTTTGGCGGGACTGGTCCGGAGCCCATCATCTGCGGGTTGGATCCTACATCAGTAAGGATGAACTTGTTGCCAAGATACTGCCCTGCAAGCGCAAGCGCCGCCGCAATCTTTTCTTTCTCTCTTGGAACCATGTTCGCATCTCCAACCCATCCTACGGTCCCTCCAGGCGAGACGACTATGTAACCTATTGAAAGAGGCTCTATGCCCAGCCCTCTCACTATCGGAGCCGAGAGCATCTGCGCATGCGTTATCCAATACGTGTTCCTTGCATTGAGCAGAGACATGAAGTATACTGCATCTGCATATTTCGTCAATGTAGCTATATTTCCAGGGAAGAGGACTACTGGGACATCAACCTGCTCCTTTACCTGCTTCGTCACAATATCCAGCAGCTCTCCCTGCGCTCCTATGCTCCCTCCCATGAGTATCACATCTGCGCCGCCGTCTGCAGCTGCCTTCGCCGTCTTTATCGCATCTGCAGGGCTTTTGTAATCTACGGGGTCGACGACCATGAACATCAGCGCCCCTTTGTCCGCAAGCCTTTCGTAAATGTACTTCTCTATCTTTCCACAGCTCTTATTCATATAATCCAATAAATCATCTCTAAGATGCACTATGGGGATTATCCCCTTTTGTACCTTTCTACAAAGTCATTTATCATTTCAAGGCCCTCCTTTTCAATCCTTGCCTTGGGCACAAAGCCAAGCTTCTTCCTAGCCTTCTCTATCGACATGCGCCTGTCGCTAGTTATGAAGCGCAGTTCATCGCTGTCCAGCCCTCTGCGTTTGGCAACAATGGACACTATGACCGGGCTTATATGCTTCTCTATCTTGCTTGCTCCCAGAGCATGCGATGCAAAGTCGAACAGACTCTTTTGCGTATACTCTATGCCGTCGCTGAGATTGTATATGCCGCTTTCAGCATCCATGCCGAGCATCAATCCCTTGACTACATCATCTATGTGCACAAGCGCAAAGTGGTTGTTTCCGCTGCCTATTATGTATGCCTTGTGCTCCTTTATCGCCTTGAACACTTTGAAGAATGATTGCTCAAAACCATGGCCGTATATGGTGCCTATCCTGAATATTGTATAATCGAGCAGATGGCCGTTTGCAATTATCTCCTTCTCTGCAAGCATCTTCGTGTGCCCGTATCTGTCTGAGGGCTTTGGCTCCGATTCTTCAGTAAGTATCTCGTCTCTCTTTTTTCCATACACGTCTACAGTGCTTGTATATACAAGCTTCTTTACCTTGTTGCGTATGCACGCGTCCACCACATTTGCCGTGCCCTCTACATTCACCCGCACAAGCTCGTCAGTGTATGCTTTGTACTCGCTTACGATCGCAGCAAGATGGAAGACGTATGACACTCCTTCAACCGCCTTTTCAAGCTTCTCTATATTGTTAATATCTCCTACAAAAGGTATGACTCCGGAATCAAGGCTCTGTAGCATCTCAAGCTTTTCGGCATATGCCCTTACTTTGTAACCTTTGGCAAGAAGCTCCTTTATCAGCGCCCTTCCCAAGCGACCCGTGCTCCCTGTCACAAGAACTGTCTTTCCTCCGCTGTCAGCTCCTCCAGCAGCCTTCTTAACCGCTTTTCCGTTGCTTTTAGTCTTCGTGAAACAGCCTCTTTGCAAAGAACTTCATATAACCTTCAGGAGCGTTTCCCATCGCATAATTCATCCAATCCTTTCCGAAAGGTACAAGGACGCTCACCTTGGCCTTCCTCTTTTGCGCTTTCCTGAGGTGTCTCTTGCTATATCCTAGTCTGAATTCAAAGATTAAATTCCTTTCGTTTCTTCCTGATTTGACAAGCCTGTAGAGCAGCTCCTCAGAAGCGGATGACAGTACGGGCATTTCAACCCTTTTTGCTATGCCTCCAATGCGCTTTGCTACCTCCTTATCCTTCTTACTCTCCTCTCCAAGCAGTATCTTAACATGCTTCATGCTCTTCCTATTGTTCAGATACTCCTCAGCCTCGTCTAAACCGCATGCCATGCCTATCTTCATCGCTGCCAATTCCTTGATTACAGGCTTGCTTGCGGAACCTGCCTCCGCCCAAATGAAGACCTTGCTCTTCTCCGCCATTGTCGCTATCTTTTCCATGTTTGCAATAGCTACTGCATCCTCTATGCCTAAGCCTATCTGATCAAGCCTCACATGCACGCTCGCATCTATCCCAAGCCTCGCTATCCTCCGTATCAGCTCGATATAAGTGGTAGTCACGTAAGCTGCCTTTGGTTTCTCCATCGCTGTTCCACTGAGGAACATTATGGAGGTGCTTACCCCGCTGTCGCTTATGCCCCTAGCTGTGTCAAGCGCAGAGCTCATAGTAGTCCCTGCAATATGCTTGGAAACAAGCTTGTGGAGCACCTTCTCCATTATGGGTTCGCTGTTCTTAGTTTCAGAATCAACCAAAATACCACTTAATAATACAATTCATTGGAAGCACGTCGCACATGCTAAACAGATTTAATATATAGGATTTAATGTTGGATTGTAGCTATATATTAGTTTCTAATAAGGTTTATAAGGTAATTTTATGCTCTGTCTATCAAAATCAAAAGGCACCGGTGGGACAACAAAGGCTGTGCCTGAAGACTTCATAGTCAGGGAGATAACAGGCAACGGCATTGCGCTTGAGCTGCAAAAAAGCTATTCCGGAAAGGATCTCAACGAAGAGGAGGTCACAGACGGAAGGTTCTGCACCTTTGTTCTTGAGAAGCGAAACTGGAACACCATAAACGCGCTGCTTACGATAGCCAAGCGCCTTGGCCATGGCAGGAAGTCCATAAGCTATTCCGGGATAAAGGACAGAAATGCGCTGACTGTGCAGCTGGCAAGCATTTTCGGCGCGGATCCGGAGGCGCTTATGCATACAAGAATAAAGGACATTACAATCAACGGAGCTTGGAGGAGCAACGGCATACAGATGGGCAGCAACCTAGGAAACGCGTTTTCCATAAGGATAACCGGGATAGAGAATAACGATGTGGAACAGACGATAGGTGAACTGGGAGGAAGGATGCCAAACTACTTCGATGCGCAGAGGTTCGGATCAAGACTGAACAACGCTGCGATAGGGCTCTGCCTGATGGAGGGTAGGTTCGAGGATGCAGTGATGGAGTTTCTTGTGGGTACTGAAAACGAGAACAACAACGATGCAGTGGCTGCGAAGAACCGTCTCAGACAGGAGCTGGACTTCAAGAATGCGCTTGACTACTTCCCAAGATATCTCAAAGCCGAGCGCAATGTAATAAGTGCGCTTGCCAGGGAGAAAAACTATGCAAATGCAATACGCTCCATCCCGAGAGGGATAAGCCTTCTGTTCATACACGCCGTAGAATCCTACATATTCAATGCAGAGCTTGAATCGAGGTTAACAGCAGGCGACCTTACATCAAAGATAAACCTGGGCAGCAACATGATCGGCTTCCCCGACGCAAAAACCCTTTCAGACAACGGCTTCCCCGCAGCGCCTCTCATAGGGTACAAGACAGATCCGTCTGCAATCAGCAGCTACGCAGAAGAGGCGATGGAAAAGCTTGGGATAACGAAGGAGAGCTTCATGATAAAGAGCATGCCTGAGTTGTCCATGAAAGGCGATATGCGCGCGCTTCTTGCCCCATTCAAGGACTTCTCCTTTGCAGAGGAGCAGGGCGGGAGCAGCATCAACCTTAACTTCTCACTTCCGCCAGGATCCTATGCTACTATATTCGTGAATGAGATAACAAAAAGCAGCACTCTTGACTTACTCTCTGTAAAAACAAGATGATCAGGACATCATTGACTCTGCAGAAGAGATGTCTGCCATAAGCTCAGCATTATCGCCGGCCGATCCGGATATGCTCTTCTCCTCGCCGCACTCCAGACATCTATGCATTATAATGAATCCTACTCTGCCGTAAACTGTGCTTACAGGCTCCATCATGCCTCTGCACTTATTCTTCCTGTCTCCTGGATTTATATCGACATGCAAGGACCACAGGCATCTGGGGCAGTGGTTCGTATAGCCATTGCCCATGACTAACATGCCGCACTGAACGCACTTGAAGTTCTCCTTCTTACGTGTGAATCTCCTGTCCATCAGACCATCGTGTGTTACGCATAAGCGCCGGGATTGGGATTTTCAGAAAATCTTTTGAACCCAAAAGGCCCGAAGGCCACCAGATCTCGAGTTTCGCCAAAATTTCTGGCGCGATACCGGATTCTGCCATCCCGGCACACAAATTTATTTAAATACGCTAAACTAATAAAACCTTAACAGGCATTACAGATTAATAAATAATAGCCGAATGTAATCATTATCGCTTTTAAAGAATGGTCGAAATGCTTCTAACAAAGAACAATATATTGATGCTTATCCCGGTAGCACTCTTCCTTATACTTACTATAAGCAGTGCTGTGTTCTCCATATATTTGCTCTATCTTGCAGGATACGCCAATTCAATTACGATAACAGCGCTTGCAGTGGTCTTCCTGATGCTCTCATTAACATCAGGATTCTTCAACATCTTCACAGCCTATTCGTACTACAGATCGCAGCTATACTCTAAATATCTAAAAAAGATACAGCAGAAGCTGAAGCCTCTGTCAAGGTATCCCACAGTAGCTGTGGTCATGCCAGTATACAATGAGGATCCTGCTGTTGTAAAGAAGAACATGCTGAGGCTCAGGGAGCTGGATTACCAGAAAGACAGGATCAACTTCTATCTGCTCGACGATTCAACAAAGAGCAGCGTTGTCGCCGATCTCAAAGGCTTTGCAAAAGCAAACGGCATACTATACGTTCACAGGAAGACAAGAGGCGGATACAAGGCAGGCGCACTGAACAATTTTATCAAAACCGCCAGCGAGGAGTACCTTGCTATCTTCGATTACGACGAGTATCTGACAGATACTGCGTTCCTGAAGGATCTCCTGCCTTATTTCAGCATAAAGGATCTCTCTTACGTGCAGACAGAGAAGAGCTATTCAAAGGGCACCTTCTTCTCCGAGACGATAAACCTGTTCGATGCATTCTTCTACAATTTTGTGCAGCCGTCACGAGCGCTAAATAACACTGCAATATTCGCAGGCTCCTGCGGTGTCATAAGGACAAGCGCATTGCGGGAGATAGGCGGATTCCCAGAGTATGTTATAGAAGATACCTTCTTCAGCTTCGAATCAGACATACACAATTACAAGAGCCTATACGTCCCAAAAATATATGCGCTTGGCAAGCCGATAAAGACCTTCACCGAGCTGGCAAGGCAGCAGTGGCGCTACAACTACGGCGATACACAGTTCCTAAACTACTTCTTCAAGAGGGCCTCTTCTGACAAATCAGTCAAGCTCTCAGCATTGCAGAATATAGACTATATAACTCACGGATCCGGAATGAACTACATTTCATTGGTACTTGTAATGTTCACTCTCGTCTCAGTGCTCATAGTCTTTGTAACCTCCACCGCGCCTCTAACCTCGATAAATGTAACTGCCCTATTCAAATCAAGTTCGCTGCCTGCCACGATAGAGGCGCTCGGCATAATGGCGTTCGCGGTATCGCTGCTTGCGCCGATTCTTCTGATAAAGCTTCAGTTCAAGTCCATAAGGAAGGGAGTGATGGTTCTATTCCTTAACTTTGCGCTTGCAATAATAAGGACAAAGGCAGCAATCGCGGCAATGCTCCCGAATGCGCCATCGTCGCTATGGATAAGGGGCCTGGCGAAAAACAGTACGCGCATGACAACCGCGCTTAAGAGCTCCTTCTCAGAGGTCGCATTTGCATCAGCATTATTCGTGCTTTCGATCTTTGCAATGGTCGTAAACAACTTCTCCGGAGCTGTCTGGCTGTTCTGGTACTCAATATTATACTTCTCCACCTTTGCATTCTTCTACAAATACGGCTGAGGCCATCGCATGATATACTTAAAAAAACATAGCAGCGATCATGGAGAGGTAATAGCGATGTGCGATGAGGAGCTGCTCGGCAAGGTCATAGAGGAAGGCAAGCGTGTCATAGATCTGAAGACGCATGCAAATTTCTACAAAGGCTCCCTTGTTACAGAGGAAGAGGCTGCAGAAGATCTTGATTCAGACATATACTCTGCAAACATAGTGGGAAAGAGGTCTGTAAAAATAGCCATAGACAAGGGCATCGCGCTAAAGGAGCAGGTAATGAAAGTCAAAGACGTGGAGATGCTGCAAATATTCTCAATAGCCTGAACCTGTTTGCTTGAACATGTTTGGACAGGTTTGGACTCCTGCTGCCGAACGTTACTAAGCTACTCTCATTACTAAACTGCTTCTTCCTTGAGTTTAAGTATCGCTTCTGCTATATTGCCATTCGACTCTTCAAGTGCCTCCCTTGCAGCCGCACTGTCTGCAGTTCCCGATTTCTCCATTACTAGCTTCACATCCTCATCGTCTATCTCTACCTTTGCTTTATCCACCTCGGTTACCTCGCCGCTGATCTGGAAGCTTGTATTGCCCTGCGCATTAATTGATACTACTTCAGGATTCTCTATCACAATATCCTTGTCTCTTGTCTCTATCACTACTCTTGAAGCCTCTATGCTTTCGCTCTTTATTCCCATCCGGTCCATTACCTTCTTCAGCTGCCTAGGATCTATATTTGGAATCATGCTAACCTCCAAACAGTATATACTATATACTATATAATTAACACGCGTTCCCTGCATGTACCGGCCTGATTCTGCATACACGGGCCTGAATCTGCATGCATGGACCTAATTCTGCGCACATGACCTAATCCTGTACTGATGTGCCTAATTCTGCATGCATGAGCATATTCCGTATGCGTTGGGCCTCCTAATTCTGCACACATAAGCTTTAAATGTCCGTCATGAGACGTATAAGCAACTCAAAAGGCAAGGCAGACCTTATGACTATAGCATAAAACGCATGATTGCAGCACTCCTATATGTCGACGTCAAACTGCCTAAAAACAACCAAAAATTCGCCTATAAAAGAAACGGGGTATCACATATGACGAAGTATAATGAGGAATATGCAAATTAAACTTTAAGAAAAGCTATACCCTTTAAATACCTTGCACATGACATACATCTCGAAAATATTAAAAGTGTGGTAGAATGAAATCTCTAAAAGCTAAGAGAATAGCCGCTGTTGCGGCAAGCGTACTCGTCGGTCTTGCATTTGCAGGGCAGGGAGTAACATTTGGTAACATACCTATCATAAACAGCCAGGGTCAACCTGTTGTTCAGATAGTTGTGGGATCATCTGCAGCCCCAAGCGACGGAGTGGTAGCAGCAAACATAGCAGCCGTAATCGGCAACCTTGCGTTCACGTCAACGAACGTTACAGCTACAGTTGGTGGCACCTCAAATCTGAAGTGCGTAATATCAACCCCAACTTGCACGCTGACAAACCAGCAGGTGTATCTGGGTGAATCAGGACTAGCTTCTTCAAGCAGCTCCTATGTATTCTCAGCACTCATAGGTTCTGTACTGAACAGAGGAGTCTCACTCAACACTTTGTCAAACACAAAGACACTGCAGACTGGCAACCAGTATGCATTCCAGGAGACTAGCTCAATAACAGCGTCTCCAGCAGCAAGCCCATATTTTGCTGCAGGATATGTGCCATTCTCAACAGTAACAGCAACCAACAATGGCGGAGGAGTATCATTCTCAGGATTCACTTCCAGCACATATGATAACATACTTCAGGTAACGAACGCAAATCTGCCTTCGCTCCTAAACAACTGGGGAGGAAATGGCGAATCAGAGTCACTCTGGGTAACAGGATTCCCTGTATACGACCAGCAGAACTCTGTACACCAGGTCCAATTGCTCAGCGCAGGTGGGGCATATCAGGTAGTGTTCAACACACCTATACAGAACAGAACAAGCTCAAACAGCATACAAATAAACACCCCAATAAAGCTTTTGGGTAAGAGCTGGACAATATTGCAGGCAACAGGCGCAGGAAAGACAACATCAGTAACCTCTTCAACAGAACTTGCAGGAGGAAAGCTGAAGCTTGCAGCCTCAATAACGCCACTGACTACACTATACGTGGGTCAGAACATGACTTCAGGTCCATTCACAGTGGTTCTTCAGGACCTCGGTCAGCCTAACACCAATGGAGTATCTCCTGCTTCAGTAGCAGTATACACAAATGGTAAGCTGACAAACGAGACAGCAATCTCTCCAGGAAACGCGAACATAACTAAGTTCAACGTTTCAGGCCAGACGCTGTACCTTGAGGTTAACCAGACCTTTGCAGGATTGTATGCATACCAGAAGTGGGCAAAGATACAGGCTTATTCAAACATAATGAATGTAACAAGCGGCCATGTATTCAACCAGACAAATGACCCAGGATGGTACACAGAACTGCTCTGGACAAACACAACAGCATCAGGAGGAAACTCAAATGCAGCTGTGGCTCTTAAGAGCATAGTGATATACAACACTACGCCAACGAACCTAAATGCAGGCCAGTCGTTCTCGTACATACAGAACCCATCAGAGTATAAGCTGACATTCGTCGGCAGCACGCTGGGCACATCGAACTACGACCCTGTAACTGCAGCAAGCTCATACCAAGGCTCAGTACAGTACCAGAACCTTGGCGCACAGGCAACCTTTGGCCCAACAAATGTAACTGAACCTGCACAGGTGCTCACAGTAACGAGCTCAATACCTGGCGCATTCAGCTACGCAGGCCAGACAAGTTCCTCAGTGATGTATGACCTAACGCCATACCAGCTTGCAACAAGCGGAGCAGGCATAACTGCAAACGCAGTAACCGAATATGGTCAGGCAGACAGCGGAAATGTTGTATTGACATACCCTAACGGCAACTTTGTGTCATCAGCAAACCCTCTGATACTGACAGTATCTGGTTATCCTATAACAGGGGTAAGCACAGTAGGAGCATCGCCAATAACTGAGCAGGCACAGTTCACATCATCAGGTTCGACTCCAACGTCTGTAGCTCTGACAACTGCACTATACAACGTAACTGCAGTAAAGCTAAGCAGAGCACTTCCTGGAGCAATAACAGCAAATGTGAATACCTATATGACTGCCAACGCTGCAAACACAGTGGAATTGGGCTCTCTGACAAACGGGGGCAATGGAGACATACTCTATGGTCCACAGTCAGGAAAGGTCTACTATAGTGTAGCAGGCGCATCAGGAAACTCTGTGATCTACAACCAGCAGAATGGCCAGCCAACGTCAACCTTCCAGTTGACAATGTCGAACCCGGCAGTCAGCTCAGCCGTTTCGCAGTATGGTTACTTCTCAATGAATGAGGTAGCTGTACCAACAAACACTGCTGCACAGGACCAGCTGAACTTTGGTATCTACAACAGCACAGGAGGAGTCAATGCAAACCCACTCTTCCAGCTGAACGACTCAGCAACGCTAACCTCTCCATCCTTTACTGGTGGAGCGAAGAACAACATGACATACGTCTCAACACAAACAGACGCAATGAACGTGAACCAGGGCTTCGTAACAGAGCGTGGAAGCGTAGTGCAGACAATATCGCCTACAAGCGTAACAGTCAACTTTGCAAAGGCAGTTGGAATGCTGGAGTTTATAGCCTCAGCATCAAACGCTACTGTAGCTAACGCCACAACTCATGTGGTAGGCCCAATAAAGATAGGGCAGTCTGTACCAGGATTGGCAAACGTAACAGTGGAAAACGTTACAGCAAGCTGCGCAGTAGGAGCCTCAGCGGGCAACTGCACAGTATCAGGTGTATCTAACCTGACTGCAACGCCTTCAGTAACACAGGCAGTAACTCCTGTGAAGCTGAACACTGCAACAACGCCTCTGGCAGTAGTAGACAGCAACGCAAACAGCGCATCCACACTGATAGTCGTAGGATCAAAGTACGTCAACTCAGTGGCTGCACAGGTATTCGCACAGAACCCATCACTGAACACATCGTTCGGTCCAGGATCTGTAGTAGTACAGGCCTTCGGTGGTAGCAGAATACTGGTAGCTGGATACACTGCAAACGAGACGGTACAGGCAGGAAACCAGTTCATACAGCAGCTTCTGTCTGCAAGCAGCGCGTAAAGCGTTTAATGTAAGCATGGGGCCATTTGGCCCCATGCTCTTTTTGTTTTTATATTAAACTTCTATTTCTAAAGCATCGGAACTCAAGGATTCTTTTTCTAAACCTTTTCTGGAAATATCTTCTGAAATTCTTCAAAAGCATACCTTCCAATATGTTTCTTATCAGGACTAGTCTTCTAAAAACGTCCTCTTTAATTCTGCAAAAGCATATTCTCCAACATATCTCTTATCAGGACGGGTAGCATATGTCGCCTAACTTCGGGAATAGGTATTTAAATATTCATTGCTTATTAAAAGCATTTCAAGGGGACATTATGCTCAAATATGTGTTGGTTCTAGCTCTGTTAGCAGCATCTGTAAGCGCTGCCTCTTACTCTTCAGTGCTTGCAAAATACAATATCTCATCATCAATAACAGGCGCTCTGACGCCTGTGCAGCTGCAGCTAAACGGGAACAACTACACGTTGCTTTACCTTCATGGGAATCCGTATCTGCTGACAAACAACACGAACGGCACGCTTGTCTTCAGCAGCTCAGATGCATATGCTATCGCAGGCAATTACATCACCACTAATGCATTGCAATCTCCATATCTGCAGCAGGCATATGCGCAGATGAAGAATTATGAGGCATCTTCTGCCAGTTCAATAACCGACTGTGCAGCCGAAACCGGTCTTTCAGGCGCAACAGGATCAGACACCTGCACAGCTGCCAACTACTGCGCATCATGCTCAACAATACCTGTGTGTAAGAAGGTGCTTTCAGGTACAGGAGGTCCACTAGGCCCATTCGGTCAGGGTATAATGCAATTCGAGGCGCAATATACTAACCTAACATCTGATTATGCCGCTTTTTATTCGTCTACAGAGTACATGAACGCAAGCAACGCGCAGTCCAGCGTAACCAACATGAACAACGTCTTCAACTACATAAGCAGCATAACGCATAAGATATGGCAGAATCCAATCTTCCCTCCTACAAAGAACCTTACTGCATCATCATTTACACTGTGCAACACTCCGCATGTCGGGATAAGTACAAATCTTTCATCAAGCGGTCCTTGGTACTGCAATGCAGTAGGATTCTGCGAAGCTACTACCTATAATTACTCTGCACTTAACAGTATAAGTGCCACCCTATCTAAAGTAGCATCACTTCCGATATCAAGAACAGCTGTAATGACTATATCAGCGAACCTTAGCGCAAACGACTATTCATTCTACAAGCCTATACTGTACAAGCAGAAGTCTATGGTATATGCGCGAATGCTAAACACCACTCTGTTCGGCTATGGCAAGCTTGTCAACAATTCCGTAACCCTCTCATCGCACATCTCAAATACGACCTTCACAAATGCGTTGTCAGCTATGCAAAGAAGCTATGCAAACCTCTCATCAAATTATGTAAACCTAAATCTGACATCTTACAACAGGAGCATGGCATTGCAGATGGCTACTCTGTCAAGCCAGTATAAGACGATAAATGCCACTTATTCATCGATAAAAGAGCTCTCCGGTTCCAATACACAGCTCATACTAGAATACCAGCTCGATTCCCAATCACCGCCTTCCCAGCTCTCTGCATTGGCGTTCTCAGAATACAATATAAATAATCAGGTAAATTCAAAGATAAGCAACACAAAGGCGACATATGCTCAGTTGCAGTCGATAAACCAGAGCCTTCAGGCAATGGCTCCTGCAGCCCCTATTCTCCCAGGGATTACAAGAGCGTTTGATTCCGGGATAGTGACGTCGATAGCAGCAGGAACATCTGCTCCATATGCTGCAAAGGTTGCAATGGCACCTGCATACGCAGCCCTAATCTCACTTATAATGGGCATAGTGCTCTTTGCAATATTATTCATATTCTACAAGCGCATGGAAAATAAGCATCACATACGCTCGAAGCCAGAAGCAAGGAAGAACTGGCGCAACGTATTCATAGCTGCCGTTCTGCTTCTGATACTCTACATAGCTGTAACTTACTACTCTGCAGTCCAGGCAAGCTCCTTCGCTCCTGTAAGCTCCTTTGCAGCCTCATTGCAGAATGCAAAGACGGTATATCTAATAAACAACGGCGCATCAGCAGGAATAGCCAACTGCTCAAAGGAGATATCAGCAAAACTCGCTTCTAACACAATGCAGATATCGATAATAAACATCTCATCAACGGGATTATGCACTGTAAACGGCTTCGTTGGAAACGAGTCGTCATGTTTGGATCACGCGGCTGCAAATTCTGACCCAGTAATAGTGCTATCAAACAGCAACTCAGCATCGGTAAAGACCTATTCATTCTACGGTTCCGTACTATACGTATCAGGAGGCAGCCAGTTCCTGAATCAGTGCATACCTGCACAACTAATAGGCTGATACAATGGCAACAAAGAAAGAGCAGAACGCTAAGAAGGAAAAAGCAACCGTGAAGAAAACAGTTAGCCAAGTGCCACCACGCAAACAGGAATCAAAGAAGCAGAGCAGCAAAATGCTTTACGCAGCTGCGGTAATCGGCATCCTTGTAGTGATAGCAATAATACTATACTCAAGCTCTACGCAGTCAAATGCCAACGTCCCATTCTCAACCTTCAAGCAGAACTTCAACAATGCAAATAGGGTAAGCATAGCAGCGACGTATCTGACAGAGGGACAGTTCATCAATGAGAGCCAGTGCTTCTCCTCTATCATACAGATAGTGTCACATACAAGACTTCCAAGCACAATAGACTTCTATCTTATAAACCAGACCTCGTGCACTTATTCATCTACCGGCCTTGGAAACCAGGTAACTCCGATAACGACAAATGCTTCATACTGCATAGGAAAGGCGCTTAACGAGACAAGCATATTCCTAAATTACAGCCTTGGCAATACTACTATGATACAGCCACAGCACATGTACATATACGGCGATTCTTCATACATGAAGGCATGCCCTATAGCTGCAGATTTTGCGTAAACTGTTGCGGAATCTCGATTGCAGCTGTGGCAGGCAGATGCTCCTTTAGGATATCGTCTATTACTCTGTTTATCTCAAGCACCTTTCTCATGGTCACGTTGTAGTTTACCTTTCCTTTTGTGAATTCCGAGAGCTTAACGAAGTACCAGCCCTTGTTGTTCATGCGCCACGCGACATATGTGGGAAAGGCTGTATTGCTCTCCCATTCGAGTAATTTGACGAACTGGTCTTCGTCCAGTGACAAGCTGCCACGATCCCATGCCTTGCACTCAAACGATAGGCAGACCTTGTCCTTTATTGCAATTATGTCAGGTCCAAGGGCATTAACTCCAGAGCCTGCGCTTCTCATAACCGAATAACCTATATCATAGAGCTTGTTGAGCAGTTCCCGCTCGCTTCTAGCCCCTTTCACATACCTGTGCACATGGCCACCAAAGCATTTATAACCTTTTTATTATATAAACATTTAGAATAAAGTTGCATTAAAGCGGTGTAAGTTTGATACTTAATATTTCGTCTGTGGAAAAGCCAAAAGAGCCTTACGAGCTACATGGTTACTTGCAGTTACACGACGAATAATACCGCTCCGCAACTAATTTTGTGATTAAGTGAAAAGGGAGCAAAGGTCCAGGACAGTTTCAAGCATGATGGCGGAGCTTGCCTGTTCAACAGTGATAGTCGAGGGCAGGCATGATGTAAAGGCGCTTGCAAAGCTTGGCATAGCTGCAGTGACAGAGGGCAGCCTCGTGAGGAGTGCTATAACAGATGGCAAGGTGTACCTGCTCATGGACAATGATAGAAGGGGCTTTGAAAGGAGGGAAAGGCTCTACAACAGGCTCCTGGAGATGGACAAAAGCATAAGCATAGACACGGCCTTGGGAGAGAGGCTGCAGAAGCTGCTGAATATCACTTCGATAGAGCAGTTGTGCAGACCTGTCCAGGAGGCGATGTGGTGTTAGAATGGCAAAAACATATCTTGAGATAGTAAAATACATGGTTGAATCAAAATTCAACATAGACGGAGTGGTTGACAAACCTGACATAATAGGCGCTGTCTTCGGACAGACGGAAGGCCTTCTGGGCAGCGAACTTGACTTAAGGGAGCTGCAGAAGAACGGCAAGATCGGCAGAATAGAGATAGAAGTTTCGCAATCATCAAACAAGAGTTTCGGGAAGCTACATCTTCCTGCATCCCTTGATCGTATAGAGACCTGCATACTTGCTGCTGCAATAGAATCTGTTGACAGGGTCGGTCCATACGAAGCAAAATTCATAATAGACAAGATCGAGGACACGCGTTCAGAGAAGAGAAGAAAGGTGCTCACAAGGGCAAAAGAACTTCTTAAGATCCTGATGAATACAGAGATACCGGACAGCAAGGAGATATCCGAGGTTGTGCAGTCTGAGCTGCGCGTTAGCGAGATATCTGCATATGGTCCGGAGCATCTGCCTGCAGGTCCAGAAGTGGGCAAGAGCGACGAACTGATAATAGTAGAAGGAAGAGCGGATGTGTTGACCCTGCTGAGAAACGATATGGCAAATGCCATAGCCGTAGGCGGAGCCGCATCGAACGTTCCTAAATCGATAATAAACCTCTCAAGGGAAAAGGAGACGACAATCTTTGTAGACGGCGACCGCGGTGGCGATCTGATAATAAGGTCACTGCTTAATGTAGCAGAGGTCGACTTCGTCGCAAAGGCTCCTGACGGCAAAGAGGTGGAGGATCTTACAAGGAAGGAGATAATAAAGGCGATGAGGTCACGCATACCTGTAGACCAGTATCTCAACGTAAGGCCTTCACAGCAGACTACAGTTCCTCATACGCGCACTCAGCAGCCACCACCAAGGAGGGAACAGGAACACGGGCCTGCGCCAATGCCATTTCACCAGCCTACTCAATCCCAGCAGCCCTCCCCACAGCAGCATGTACAGGAACCAGACTCGCATGAACCTGGAATAGGCTCATTGGAAGACAGTCCTGACGACATACCTGTAATAGAGCGCGACTCTGGCATAGAGGATACAAGGACACAGGCAGATGAGGCAAAGCCAGCCCTGGAGTCAATGATGCTCTCCCAGCTTTCAAACGGATTGGATGAGCTTGCAGGAACCCTGCGCTCAAGGCTGTATGATAACACGGGCAACATGATAAAAGAGATTCCCATAAGGGAGCTTCTTGTAACCGTGCAGGAAACAGACAATGTCTATGGCATAGTGCTTGACGGCGTCATAACGCAGAGGCTGCTTGAACTTGCACAGACCAAGCATGTAAAGGCAATATACGGAGTAAAGGCAAACCAGCTGAACAAGCGATACACCAACATGGTCCTGTATGCAAAGGAAACAGGAAAGCTCTGATCCACATTGGAACAACACCTTTGTCGATATACGTTGCGGTTCATCCAGTGCAACGGATATCTATGTTACTGAGCGCAGCGTCTAATAATCCAAATAAATGATATTATGTGGTCGTTATGCCATTAAATAAATCTGAATTTGATGCGATATTGTATAAGTGGTCAATAACAAACTACAAATATAGGGCATTGAAGGCAGGTGTAGTCAATAATAACTGGATTATAGAAACAGGCAAAGGGCGATTCGTGCTTAGGGAAGTCAGCCGATTTAAGGATAAAAAGTCACTGGAATTTGAATTTGACTATCTAAACTATCTCAAGTCTAGAGGTTTTAAATATAAAATTCCTGTTCCGATACTCAGTACACAAAAAACAGAATTCGTAGTACATAACAAGAAGCTATTTTGGCTATATGGCTATATTAATGGCCAGATTAGAAAAGAGCTCAGTCTTCAAGACGTAAAAGCAGTAGCCAAGATGATGTCAGAGTATCACGAACTTTCTGTGAAGAAGAAGTCCAGAGGGATAAGAAAATCAACCACAGACCCATTTTTCAAGAAAGCAATACTAAATTTTTCATTAGAGATGGAGACAGTAGCTGCTAGGAAGAAGGAAAAAAATAAAGAAGACGATGCCTTCTTAAAGATGATAAAGGTTTTAATGCAGATACAAAAAAACATCAAAGCGGATAATTATAGTGACCTAAGAACGTATCCCCTACATGCAGATATCAAAGGAGATAACCTGATCTGGAATAGAAAGAACCTTGTTGGCATTATAGATTTTGATAATGTCGGCCGTCTAAATGATACTATAATTAAAGATATTGCAAACTTCATACAATTCTCTTGCAGAGAAAAGGCAGGATATAAGATAGATCTTCAAAAAGCAAAATCTTTCATCAATACCTATCGAAAATACCGTGAAATTAAATCCTCAGAGATTAAATTCATACCTAACTTGATAATATCACATTACATAGACTTCTTTAATTACACATATTGGCTATTGCAAAATAATCCCCAGAAAATAAAAAAAGATAATTTATACGATTGCTTTAAATCTGCAGTATGGGTAAGCGATAACTCGGATGCCATTATCGCACATTTATTGTAAAGGCGCTTATAACAAAGATAGCACTATGCGGCATAACAACTAGCAAAAACTTCTCTAAAAATAGATAAGCGAAGATGGGAGCATATCGGCAGAGCTAAAAAAGAGGACATGTTATCAGTAGTTTCAATGTTAGTACTATACTAATTTCATACTCTATATTAAACATTTATGATTTTCATTTAATATGTACTGCTATTAACTAGGAATACGTATACATATTATCTGTATATTAATATAAATGCCGATTCTATTATTATCATAAAAATCAGACAGCACGCCAGAGGCAGATGTCCTTTCCTTTTTATATATAATAAATTTAATTTAATATTATTTAATATAAAATAATGAATATCATATCGTAAGCCTATAAGTTAATTATATTAATTATAATTAGCCTTTTCTTTAATTATTATCTGACTATTCTTGGATCAAACCGTATCATGTGGACTGGGACGGATTTCAGCTATATTATTCATAATTAAGTTATTTTTAATACAGATTTATATTTTTAGTTATAATGACTACTATAATGTAGCATAATAACTATATATCAAATTTATTTATTTAAAATATATTCGACCGAACAAAAAGAGGATAAGTCATCCATAATATATTTATAATGCTTATAATTATCGCTATGCCTATTCGATCTCAAGTTATTCTAATAAATGTTAAATTAATTAATATTTAAATAGTTTTCTTTAATATAAATAAATTATCTGATGGTAAAATGAATCACGGTGAGTTTAATGGCATGGCTGGTGAACTACTATTCGTACAGAACCAACACAATAACTACTATGCATTCGTCCCAAGATTACTTCCTGTACAAGTTAAATTTGACGATGAGGCGATAACTCTTCTGGCAGAGACTAGCTTCGAGTTGGGGAAGCTCGAAGCTATATCAAATGAATTTCCTGAATTTGCAGAGCTGCAGTCAAGGAAGGAGGCGTTGGAAAGCGCAAGGCTGCATGGCAACAGGGAGACGCTTGATAATCTATTTAGATATGAAAAGGGAAAGCGATCAATGGAAGACCAAAAGGTTGCAAAGGAAGCCTTTAGCCACATAGAGGCACTGAGAAGCTGCATACCATCGATAAGCAGAGGGGACATAACTGCAAATACTATACTCGACGCGCACAGGATCCTGGCAGGCAGCAATAATGAAAAAAGTTCGTTGATACGAAGCAAACAGAACTGGCTAGGCTCCCCGGAAACTCCGGCAGCCATAGCGCGCTACGTACCTCCGCCTCCAGAGAGGATAATGCCGCTGCTTGAGAACGCGCTATACTACATGCAGGAAAATAACTCGATACATCCTGTCGTGCAGATTGCACTGATGCACTACCAGTTCGAGACAATACGACCATTCGAACATGCCAATGGCAGGACCGGAAGGCTGCTCATATCTGTATATTTGCAGAAGAGCAAGCTGCTAACCCTCCCAAGCCTCTGCATAAGCGAATACTTCGACAAAGACAGAGCTACTTATTATGACACGATGCTCCATGTGAGCAAAACGGGCGACTACATCTCCTGGATAAAGTTCTTCCTGAAGGCTATGCGATACCAGTCCAAAAAGGCTGTGCGCACAGCAACAAAGCTATCGGAATACAGAACGGCATGCATGAAGAAGCTCGGAAACTCAAAGTCAGCAGAGTCATCAAGGATAGTCTTGAACGAGCTCTTCAAGAACCCGTTCATAACAATTGCCGATGCCAGGGATGCCCTCGAAGCAACCTATCCTACTGCAAAACGCGCAGTGGACAGGCTTGTGAAAGAGGGCATTCTTGTTCAGGAGAAAAAGGAGAGGAACAGGGGCTTCTTCGCAGAGAAGATATACCTGATAATAAATGAGGAATGACACGTTTCAGAGAACATATATAAACATAAAAACAGACCTAATACTGATACGATGCTGTTTAAGGACGCTGCAATTTATTATGAGAAGCTAGAGGGCACGAGCTCAAGGCTTGAAATGATAGATACGCTCTCGGAACTTCTCTCAAAGTCATCTTCCGATGAGATAAAACAGCTGATATACCTGACTCAGGGAGTTCTAAGCCCATCATTCGAAGGCATAGTCATCGGACTGGCAGAGAGCTTTGCAGAACAGGCGATTGCAGCAGCCACCGGTTATTCAAAGGAATCCGTAATAACTGCGTACAAGAAAGCAGGGGATCTGGGAATTACTGCAGAGGAATTCTGCGCAAAGGGCAAATTGAAAAGGATAAGCCAAAAGCAATTCACTGTAAACGATGTATTCGAGTCGATGCGAAGGATTGCAAGAACCTCGGGTCAGGGAAGCCAGGATACAAAGATAAAGATGCTTATGGAGCTGCTGTCAGCATCTTCGCCGTTGGAGGCGAGGTACATAACAAGATTCGCTCTCGGAAGGCTAAGGCTGGGGCTCGGAGACGCAACGATTCTCGAGGCACTCTCAAAGGCATTCACAGGAAGCAGGGATGCAAAGCCCGTATTGGAAAACGCATACAACATATGCAGCGATCTTGGCACTGTCGGCGAGACGCTATCGAAAAAAGGCATAACGGGGATAGAGCATATCGAGGTCAAGCTCTTCAGCCCGATAAGGCCTGCCCTCGCAGAAAGGCTGCCGACTGCAGAGGAGATACTGGAGAAGACTCATGGGGAGTGCGCAATAGAGTCAAAATACGACGGATTAAGGCAGCAGATACATATCGACAGAAAGAGCAAGAAGGTTGAGATATACTCAAGAAACCTGGAAGTGCTCACTCCAATGTTCCCAGAGGTGGTGCACGCTGCCTTGGATGAAATCTCGGCGGAGAGCGCGATAATAGAAGGGGAGGCAATAGGCTATAACGAATCCACGGACCAGTTCCTTCCCTTCCAGGAAACCATTCAGCGTAAGAGGAAGCATGGGATAGACAAGATGTCCCGGGACGTGCCTCTCACTCTATTCTCATTCGACATAATGTACTTAAACGGAAAAGAGACGATGTCAAAACCCTACTCCGAGAGAAGGGAGCTTCTCGAATCTATACTGGAGAAAAGGAAGATGGTGAGGCTCTCGGACAGGATCATCACAAAGGATCCTAAGCGCATAGACCAGTATTTCAACGCTGTAATAGAGGACGGGCTCGAGGGTATAATGGCGAAGGATCTGAATTCCAGGTATGTTGCAGGGGCAAGGAAATTCTCATGGATAAAGCTTAAGAGGAGCTACAAGGGCGAGCTCTCAGACACTCTGGATCTTGTTATACTCGGATACTTCCTCGGAAAAGGACTGCGCGCAGAGTTCAAGTTCGGAGGACTTCTCGCAGGCGTGTACAACAGCAAGGAGGATACCTTCGAGACGATAACTAGGATAGGTACAGGATTCAGCGAAGCGCAGATGAAGTCCCTCAAAAAGGAGCTGGACAAGATAAAAGCAAAACATAAGCCTGCCAGGGTGAATGCTGCAGTGGAGCCTGATTTCTGGGTAGAGCCAAAATTTGTTGTTACTGTAAGGGCAGATGAGATAACAAGGTCAAGCATGCACACCTGTGGAGTGCAGGACGGACTTGGGTACGCGCTGAGATTTCCAAGGCTTGTAAGCGACGGGATACGAGAAGACAAAAGCGCATCAGATGCGACGACAACTGAGGAAGTGATAGAGATGTTCGGGATACAGAGGAAATCAAAATTATCCAGCTGATATCTGCCGCAAAGCATGCATGCAATGCATTTTTTCCATGCAGATTCATGCCAAAACCTCTATATCAAAGTAAAATTATTTTACTCAGATAAATGTTTTTTATCACAGTACCTGCAATTCCATTACTAAAGGCGATACAAAAGCTATTTAAACATATCCGCTAGTTTATATAAAACAGGCGATCGCATGGTAGATTTCTCTAGTGAGTTTCTTGCGAATAAAAGTGAGGAGATAGACAGTAATTCTACACCCCAGATAAAGATAGTAACCATAGGAGTGGGCGGGGGTGGCAACAACACAGCACAGAGGCTGCTGAAAAGTGGTGTTAAGGGCACAGATCTTGTGGCAATTAATACTGACGTTCAGCACTTCAAGATGCTCGATGACCGAATAAAGAAGGTCCTTATTGGAAAGAGCCTGACAAGAGGTCTCGGAGCCGGAGGAACTCCTGAAGTAGGAGCAAAGGCGGCTGAGGCAGACAGGCAGGCAATAGAAGAGGTAATAAATGGAGCACAACTCGTCTTCCTGTGCGCAGGTATGGGAGGAGGAACAGGAACAGGTGCAATGCCAGTAGTGGCTCAGATAGCAAAGGAACAGGGAGCTATCGTAGTCGCAATGGTAACTTATCCATTTGATCTTGAAAGAGTAAGAAAGGTTAAGGCAGAAGAGGGTATACAGAAGCTGAGAAAGTACAGCGACAGCGTCATAATCCTGGACAACAACAGGCTAGTGAAGCTGGTTCCTAACCTGCCAATGAACGAGGCGTTCGCAGTTGCAGACGACATACTGGCAAAGGCCATAGGCGGACTCGTATGGACGATAACCCAACCAAGCCTGATAAACATAGACTTTGCTGACGTGAGATCAATCATGGGCAGCGGAGATGTTGGATTCATATCCGTAGGAGTAGGAAAGGGCAACGAGAAGGTAACTGCGGCAGCAGAAGCTGTTATAAAGAACAAGCTGCTTGACGTGGACTTCGAAAATGCAAAGGGTGCACTGATACACATATCTGGAGCATCAGACCTGAGCCTCGGAGACGCAATACACGCAGGAGAGATAATAACCGAGCGCATGGACCCTAAGGCAAACATAAAGTGGGGCGCAAGGATAATACCTGGCTACGAAGGGCAGATAGAAATAGTCGCAATAGTGACTGGAGTAAAGGGCTCAAGCATAGCTGGAAAGTTCAACAGCGAGGAAAGACCTGCAAAGTATGACTTGGATCTCATTTGAGATCCCTTTTATATTTATTTAGGGATAAATGGGTGCAAGAATGGGAAACGAGCAGTTTGACTATGAAGCCTTCAAGCCGAGAATAGCGGTGGTAGGTTGCGGAGGACAGGGATCCAACCTTGTCAATAGACTGGCAAGATACGGCATGCAGAGCGCTGACAAGATCGCAATAAACACAGACATAGCGCATCTGAATATAATAAAGGCGGACAAGAAGCTGCTTATAGGAAAGAGCATAACAAACGGTCTTGGAGCAGGTGGCTTCCCTGAAGTCGCAGAGAAGTGCGCAGAGGTAAGCAAGGATGCGATAAGACAGGCCCTAGAGGGCTACAGCCTTGTCTTCATAGCTGCAGGTATGGGAGGAGGAACAGGAACAGGTTCGGCTCCTATAGTGGCGCACATAGCAAGAGAGTGCGGCGCAACCGTCATAGCTACTGTAACGTATCCATTTGCACTTGAGAGAAGCAGAAAGGTAAAGGCAGAATGGGGCATCGAAAGGCTGAACAAGGAAGCAGATTGCACCATAGTGGTAGAGAATGACAAACTACTCTCATATGTGCCAAACCTTCCTATGGACAAAGCCTTCGAGTTCGTTGATAACATTACCGGGAATGCCGTAAAGGGCATATCTGACACGATATACTTCCCAAGCCTGATAAACCTAGATTTCGCAGACCTTAACACAGTGGTAAGAAACACGGGAACCGCAGTGATAAGCCTTGGATCAGGAAAGGGCCCTGGAAGAGTCGAGCAGGTGATTAAGTCAACGCTTGCACATCCTCTACTGTCTGTGGAGAATGAAGGTGCGAAAGGAGCGCTCATACAGGTCACAGGAGGCAGCAACCTTACTATAAGCGAAGCTACTCAGATAGCAAACGGCGTCACTGAAGGCGTTGCAGGAGATGCAAACGTCATATTCGGTGCAAGGATGCTTCCTGAGCTTGGCGAAGAAATAAGGGTAATGTCGATAGTGACAGGAGTGAAGGCGAAGTTCGGAGACAAGAGAGTCAATGAGCATGTAGCGCCGATGCGCCTGGAAGCACTGCAGTCTATCTACTGAAAAGGTTTTATTTGAAGGTACAGGCCCTTATCGGGCCTGTTAATTGTATTTATAAATTTTTCTTAGTTAATACTCCTATGGAAAACAGGTTTACTTGTTTTGTCAGTGAGATTTTTAAAAAAGCTTGAGCTGGTTTGTTGACAGATGAGATAACTTATGGGACTATGAAGGACCTAAAGGTAGGTCGCTTTGTGATGATAGACGGAATCGCATGCCGTGTGGTAGATATAGAGACCTCTGCCCCGGGAAAGCACGGAGCAGCAAAGATGCGAATAACTGGCATAGGTATATTCGACGGGCAGAAGAAGACCCTTCTGAAGCCAAGCTCCGGAGACATAGAGGTGCCTGTGATAACCAAGAGGAAGGCGCAGGTCGTTTCCGTAACAGATACTACTGCACAGGTAATGGACCTCGAGACCTACGAGACCTCGGATCTTCCGATACCTGATGACATGAAGGGCAGCGTCAAGGCAGGCTCGGAGATAGAGATAATGGACGCGCAGGGAAGGAAGGCAATATCAAGAGTAATGGGAGGCTAGAATGGAACTTAACATAGAGAGAGAACACGAGAATAAGCTATTTGAAAGAAAGGAGATACGTGCTAATGCGACATACAAGAACAAGACGCCTACAAGAGAGGAGGTGAAGGAGGAGCTTTGCAAGAAGAAGAATCTTGATCCGCAGATGGTTGAGATAGTTAGCATAGATCAGGGATACGGGCAGAAGAGATGCACGGTTACTGCATATGCTTACCTGACCGCTGATGCAAAGAGCAGGGGCGCATTCAAGCTAAGTGCAAAGAAGAAGGCTGCGCTTGCAAAGAAGGCCGAGCCTGCAAAGAAGGAAGAGAAGGCAGAGGAACCGGCAAAGGAAGCTAAGAAGGAAGAGTGAATAATTCTCAGATGATTAATATGGCAAAAGAAGGCAAAAAGGCAACAGTGTACAAACCAGGTGCAAAGTACTGCCCAAAGTGCGGCGCGCGCATGGCAGATCACAAGGACAGATACGCGTGCGGCAAGTGCAGATACACTGAATTCAAGGGCAAATAGGTGCGCCTTTTGAAAGCAGACTATAGGCAGCTGGTTGCACGGGGCATCGTCTCCAGCATACTTTTCATAGCATTATATCTAATCACAGCTGTGTTGCTCGGCGCAATCCTATACAGCATATACTCTGCAGGCATTATCTCCCTAAACTCATTCAACTTCATGCTGGAAGCCGAAATACTACTCTCGCTCTCTGTAGCGGTATTCCTTCATGGTAGGTTCTATAAGGGAAATCATCTTGTAGATACTCTCAGATCTCTCGGGCTTACGGCTGACAGGCTATCTGCAAACGCAATCTGGATCGGCACACTTCTATTCATCATAATCCTGCTCTTCGAGATGGCGATAAGCGCTTTCGGAAGCTTCTCAAACACCGTGATAAACACCAACACCTCTATTCTCTTCACAGGCGCTCCAGTATGGTTCTACATATTTGTCGCAGTGATAGAGCCGATAAACGAGGAGATATTCTTCAGGGGCTTCCTTGTAAACAGGATAGGCATAATACCAAGCGCACTTATCTTCGGTCTGCTGCATGCAAGCTATAATTCAACCTTTGCAGTTGAGGTCATAGGCGCTACAGTCTTCGGTCTGCTTGCGGGATACGTCTTCAGGAAATCCGATTCGCTGTATCCAAGCCTAATAACGCACATACTGATTAACTCGATGGGCGTATTGGCAATAGTAGGTACGTTGGGCTGATTCCTTGCGCTTCAAGATAATAATAGTGGAGCCGAAGTACCAGATAAACATCGGCTACATAGCCAGAGTGTCAATGAACTTCGGAGCCAGCAGGCTCTACTTCGTAAAGCCAAGGACAAAGCTTACTGGGAGCAGGGCCATAATGTTCTCAAAGCATGCAAGCTCTCTTCTCAGAAATGCAAAGGTCTACAAAAGCATAGCTGAAGCCACAAAGGACTGCGCAATGGTCATAGGCACAACTGGAATATACGAAAAAGCTAACCGCACCTTCAAAAGGGTCATCCTTCTTCAGAATTCTACACAGAAACTGAAGAAGCTCAACGATAAGGCAGTCATAGGCATACTCATAGGCAGGGATGATACTGGATTAAGCGCCGAAGAGGTGGAAAGGTGCGACATGCTGATGTACATAGCTACCTCGAAAAAGTATCCTGTGCTGAACATATCGCATGCGCTGGCGCTGATCCTGTACGAGCTTACAAAACAGAAGATGACTCCTATATATAAAGACATATCTAACAGGAAGGTGGACAGGAAGGAGCTCGAATACCTTTTCAAACTCTTCAATAAGTCTCTGGAAAATAAAAGGATAAGAAACAAAAAAGCTGTGGGCGCAGTCTTCAAAAGAATGGTCTCTGCGTCACAGCCAAGCGGCACCGAAGTGCACGCGCTGATAACAGCGCTAAAGAAATAATTACTGCTTCTTTCTCTTTATTATCTTTATCTTCGACGGAGTAAGCAGTATCCTTGTCTGGTCTATCTGCCCTATGTCCCCGTTTATCTTTGCAGTGAATCTCTTCAGCTCTGATATTACGTTGCTCCTTGTTGTAGGTCGCTTGTTAAGTTCAGTTATGTCAAGAAGTATTATATTCTTCTTGGAAACTTCGTCCTCAACAGACTTGACTTCATTCTCGCTTGATATAGATACAGGCTTGATGTACATGTCTGCAGGTTCGTGCATTACGTCTACATCTTCCATTTCTACAGCGCTCATGTAGTCTCCGAGATCCATGTCCTTACTCTGTTGACCAAATGTTTGGCCAAGCTTATCAAAAACTCCCATTTTTTTCACCAGTCGCCTTAAAACTAACCTTATAGTACTTGCTCATTTTTATTAAGCTTTCTATAAATCCCATTAGCGGAATTACACGAGGAGATGACTATTCGTTAAGCTGTTCATAGATGCGCTTTGCCAATTCCTTTCCAAGAAGCCTCTCAACCTTCTCTCTGGAGCCGTCTTTCCGCATGCTTTTAACATCGGGAATCCCGTTCATGAAGAGCAGGCGCGCTCTCACCCTTCCTATCCCCTCCAATCTTACGAGATCCATCAATTCCTCCTTTATTCCGTAACGCATCCTTACGCGCATTTCAACCAGCTTCCTTGAGCTGATCTTGAGAAGCTTACCGAGTTCCGCTGCGGAATAGAGCAGCCAATCTGCATTGTTTATCTTAGTATAAAGTGCTCCTGGAGTAGTCCCGAACTTTGCCGTTATCTCCTGTTCGTGCTTCTCGCCTACCCAGTCATTGAGCATTATTGACGTCGAGAAAGGCTTGAGCGGATCGTAGTAGCCTACCTCTTCCGAGAGTATGTAACCGCCTTCGCTCTCTATCATCTGCTGGTAACTGAAGAACCTCTCCTCAGCCTCTTCAACTATCTTCACATACGGGCGCATTTCTACTGTGTTAGAGATCATGAAAAGGACTGAAATTCCGTCGCTTGCCTTCGGAAGCGAATCTATCATCCACTTTGCAGACATCGGGTCTATGTAGAGCTCGCTTACCCTCTCTCCAATCTTCGTTGCCCTGTACATGCTCCCGTAATTCTCCACGAAGTTCCACTCCTGCAGCTCCTTGAGCACCCTTCCGATTATCCTGTTCAGGTCATGCATATCGGAATACTGGTAGCCATAGAAGGTTCCGGACATGAAATCCGATATCGCCTCCTTGCTTGTTAGGAATTTCGTCGCTATGAAAGAGAGCAGATGAGTCCTAAGGACGCTCTCCACACCAAGCTTTGACTCTACCGGTTCCAGTTCCCCGTCAATGTATCTTTCGTAAAGGCCGCGCAGGTCGTCCTTCGATTTCGCTATGAGCAGCGCCCTTCCCATTTTGTCGTATTTGGGCCTGCCTGCTCTTCCGGAGAGCTGCGTAACGACATTGACACTCATCCTTACGCTTCCGTATTCAGCATCATATCGGGTAGTGTCTCTAACCACGACAGTATGTGCAGGCAGGTTAACGCCCATGCCGAGTGTTGTCGTCGAGCATATTGCCTTTATCAATCCTGCTTTGAATGTCTCTTCTATCAAATGCCTCTGCTCGTTCACAAGTCCGCTGTGGTGGAAAGCCACTCCATGCTCGACAAGCCTCGCAAGCTTCTCACATTGTGTAGTAGGCCTGCCAAGAACTCCGAGGACAGCTGCTGCAACCTCCTTCAGTTTTATCTTCTCATTCTGTTCCAGCCTTGAAGATGCAAGAATGGCAAGCCTCTCTGCTCCAGACTCGGCATTCCTCTTCGTACTGTAGAAGAAGAGTATCTGCTTTTTTATTCCGAAGGTGTTTGCGGCTATCCTCAATTCGGCAAGCTTGTCTGCGCTTTCCATCTGCTCCTCCCCGTCGGCATAGTAAACTACTCCATTCTGCTCTATTCCCTTCCTAAGTTCAACAGGCCTGTAATCGCTCTCTATAAGTTCGCTTCCCAGCCATTCTGCCAGCTCCTTCGCATTTCCGACAGTAGCGCTCAAAGCAATTATCTGGGAATCCTTTGCAACCCTCTTCAGCCTTGTCATCAGGATCTCAAGGGTCGGCCCGCGTGATGTGTCATCAAGCATGTGTACCTCGTCAAACACTATGCAGCCTACGGAATCCAGCCAGCCGGCGCCATGCCTTATCAGGCTGTCAAGCTTTTCCGTAGATGCAAGCACTATGTCATATTCATGCAGCCAGCTATCAAGCGAATCCAGATCTCCTATTGACATTGCAACCTTCAGATAAGGGTAAGCCTCCTTGAATTCATGGTACTTCTCGCTCACAAGCGCCCGCATCGGAGCCACATAAATCGCCTTCTTCCTCCTCTGCATCACGCTCCTCAGCATTGCCATCTCGGCTATGAGCGTCTTCCCGCTTGCAGTCGGCGCGGCTACAACAAAATCCCTTCCTGCGAGAAGTCCATATTCGACGGAAAGCGCCTGCGGAGGCGTAAGCTCCTTTATGCCTCTCTTCCCAAACGATTCAATAACCTCTTCGGGAAGCTTTCCATGCAATTCTTTAACGTCCATGCAAAATCATTCCAACAAAATGCGTATAAATAAAAGGCACCGCAAGCTTATATTTAAATATGTTACGCATCTATTATCTGCATTCATTCAATCAGATTTAATCAAGGAATCAAGAATAAAACAAGGCAATCGATAAAGATGAATGGCGATTTGGCAAAAACAAAGGCAAAGACGATAACAAAGGTCATCGGCTCAACTCTTCCTGAGAAAGATGAAATTAAGGTAGATGACAAGATAATCGGCAAGCACTTCTACGGAAACCTTTACGAACTCGACATGAAGCGCATGGATGACATGGAGTATCTGAAGACTCTGGTCAGCGATGCAATAAAGATAGCCGGGATGACCATGGTAGAGGTAAAGGCATGGACCTTCGGCGGCAAGAAAGGCGGAATAAGTGTAATAGCACTGATAACGGAGAGCCACGTTGCACTCCACATATGGAAGGAATATAACTACGCCACTCTTGATCTATACACGTGCGGCATGGAATCTGATCCTGAAAAGGCTTTCGACCACATAGTGAAGGGCTTAAAGACAAAGTCCAGCAAGAAATTCTTTGCAGACAGGAGCATGTAAGCAGTATCTGGAAGCAAAGTGCGCAATGGCAAACCGAAGGCAGCTTTAAATACATCTGTTGTCCTATACAGTATGTCGATAAAAATGAAGAAATCAAGCAGAACCTGCGATATGCGGGGAATGCTATCCTTCCAGATGTTATGGTTATTGTCAAAGAAGACCATGTGCGGCGAAGAGCTGGCAGAGGAGTTGGAGAAAAGAAGGGGAGCAAAGCCCAAGGCAGGGACAATCTACCCGGCGCTAAAGGAGCTCAAGAAGAGCGGTTTCATAGATGGGAAAAAATCCGGCAAGATAATAACATATGCGCTTACTAAAAACGGCAAGCAGGAAGTCAAACGGGCAAAAGAGTATTTTGTAAGATCGTTCAAGGACATTCTGCTAAGCGATTGACCGCATATTTTTATATCTTAATGTATTGTCGCCATGAAACTAGGTTTCAAGGCTCTTGCTGTTTTACATATCTTTTTTTTGCTTAAACGCATGCAATGCCATCATTCTTTCTTCAGGCGTGCCTTTGTCTGCAAAGAGCTTAATGAATTTGTCCATGCGCCTAGTTACCGCGCCATACTCTTTTTTATGGCTTACTTTTTTTACCATCTCTTTTAGATCTTCAATATCCTTGTTATCCATGGTTTTCAGATGGTGCTCTAAATATACAGTAAATGCCTCATTATACTTCCAATCCCGAAAAGTTAGTTTGTTATATTCAACAAGAACATGAATCCATTCATGGTACAGCACCCCGGCAATGTTCTTCTTTTCAACTGCTTTTTCAGGTCTGCCAAGCACCACTGCCTCCCCGGAATATGCATCAAAGCTGTTTAAGAGAAGCGTAAGTCTTTTTTTGGTTTTTTGGTTTTTGATGTTCTTAATCGTCCCAAAAGTCTCTGCAATATCTACAACCAAACCATCTCCATAGTATGCAGACATGTCCGAAGAGAGGAAATCGTCAATGTTCTTAGCTCTCTGTTTTAGCGTTATTCCAAATTTATTGAATTCAAGAGGAATAGGCGAACCGGTTATTAACTGAAGTAATGCGCAGTCCTGTTTGTTTACGAAATTCTTTTTAAACATGTGTTTATCATAATCCATATCGAATTCTATTGCCAGCCTCTTAAGCTTTCCGAGCACAATATTGTCATCAGTTTTATGCATTGAGATCACCTGCTCTTTGTATAGCCTTATTTCTTAATAATATCTGATTGTAATTAAATAGCTACTTTCTTTTAAATGTCAAGTCCCTAGCTAAGCGATTGACGGCACCTTTTTATATTTTAAACAAGGAGGTAGTTTACAAAAAGTCGTGCGTCCAGCACGCCCTGGTAGCTCAGTGGTAGAGCGCTTGTCTTGTAAACAAGAAGTCGGGGGTTCAATTCCCTCTCAGGGCTATAGTTCAGAAAAGGCAAGAACGCTTGTCCTTCCTGCTGCTGGTATCCTATCCATGCATATTGCCTTTGCCATATAAACGCAATTCATCGTTCTAACTTCAGCAGGCTCCTGATTCTATCAATGTTTTCCTGACTATTTAAGAATCTCTTTGCCATAGCACCAGCAGCACTTTTTGGATCTAGCATAGCTGCAACAAATTCTTCAAAC
>DAHUYR010000027.1 GCA_027315135.1 Microcaldota archaeon | reverse complement strand
GTAACTTTATGCTGTTGCCATTTGACGCAGAGGCATGCTCCGTTACTCCCATGTAGGTTGCAGTTATGTTAACTGCGCCGTATGGAACCTCAGTGAAATCTACTCTTCCATAGTCGGCGTACAGGGTTTGAGATGTACCGTTCGCAAATGTGACAGATACTGTAGCGTTCACAGGATTTCCAAACAGGTCCGTGAATGTTGCATTGATATTATACAGCGGAAGGTTCACGAATACAGTGCTGTTTCTTGATATGCTTATGCTCTGCGCGAGGTTTATCAGCATGTTATCGTAGTAAGCTCCTGTAATAGTGTAGTTTTGTTCAGGGAATAGGAAGGCATTGTTGCTGTACGGCATTCCGTTTATGTATACCTTTGAAGGGAACACCATGTTCCCGTATTTATCCATGGTCTCGAATTCTGCAAGATACTGTGTCTTGAATACAGCACTTATGTTTACCGGCTTTACAACTATGAAATCAAGGCGTGGGGTTGACGAACCGTTATTCCATGCGTAGAATGCTTTTCTTTCGGCATGCGATATTGCCAGTGTGTAGTTGCTGAGCTTGATCGTGGCGTTGGTGCCGTTTGTATACCAACCTGTTCCTGTTATGTTGCCATATTCTGAGTGTGCATCAATGTAATACTCTTTTTTGAATGATGCGTAAATACTGTACGGTGCGTCTGCAGATATGCTTCCTGTAGGATTTTTGTTTCCGTTGGACCAGTTCTCAAACACATATCTTGTAGTTTTGTTGTAATAGGTTATGTTGGGCACAGAGTAGTACACCTCGCTTCCCGAAGCATACCATCCTGTCCCTGACGTCGTGCCATAAGAGGAGTTTATTGTTACTAAGTACTGGATTTCCCAATTTGCTGTTTCTGTTATGTTGCTTGCAACAGATATTACTGTTGAGTTGCTTGTTCCAGAATAGCTCCCTTCACCTGATCCAGACCATCCTTCAAATACGGCCCTTTTGTCGTTGCCTAACTGCACGTATCTCGGCTCTGATATCGATTGTATAGAATATGCTCGATACGCAGTAGTCGAATTGCCAGTTCCATATGCTGATGTTATGCTTATGCCGTATCCAAAAGCCCATAATTCATACCCGTTACTTGGATGTTGAAGGCCGGAACCTACCATAAAGTAATTGACTCTGGAGCCAATCTCCGAAACGCCGTATGGGTTCTGCAGCGCCTTGTCACTGCCAACCCCATATCCTATATAAGAATATCCATGTGGCACAGGATATCCGGTTCCGGCAGAGTTAAAGAAAGATAGGTTGGAGAAGATTACAGGCGCAACGTTTGTGCCGGCATTAGAAGCGTTTGCCATCTCCCCGAATGCGACTGGGGCGTTGCTCCCTGATGTTCCTGTACCAAGGTTGGCTGTACCTATCTGATTTCCGTTAAATAGTATGTGCCATGTACCGCCGGAATAATAAAACGCATATCTATTGAATGTGCCATTTACTCCTGCAGAGCCGTCCGGGCCTATAGCACCCATGAAATTGTTTGAGTTTGAATTCGGCGGGAAGTATTCATAGAACCATTCCGCATCCCCTTTTTTGATATATTCTGTGGCAGTACAATTAGACTGATTGCAGTATGATGGATAGTTTCCCGACTGATTCTCGATTACGTATCCGGCCTGCAAAAACGCACCGTTTGCAAGGGTCTCTCCGGTCCAGAAGCCTAGGGAACCTCCACTTATATCTGGCTGTGATACCGTTTGTATGGAAACTGCTGCGCCAGCGTTATAGTAAGTCACCTGGCCTCCTGTAGCTCCGAATTGGAACCAGTACTGTGCGTTTGCACTGTACATAAGCGTAAATGCAACCAGCATAAACGTGGCTATTTCATACCCTTTCATAGTCTATCCCGAGTTCTTCGAGTTTGTTTAGAACGGCTTTTCTCTGCTCTGACCCAAAGCTCTTCCAGTCTATCACTGCAAATTCCGTTTCCTTGTCGCTCCTTGCAATTGCCTCCTCAATCATACTGGTATCCCATATGTTGCCATCTTTTATAAAAGAATGGCTGGGCATTATGTGCCCGAATGCATAGCCCTTTTCCAATGCAAGCTTTGTGAATTTTAACGGGTAATGGTTTCCTCCAAGGCCTATTACGACGTGCGAGAGCTCTTGCGTTTCGTCAGCTATTGCCCTAACCGATTCGACAGCTGCACGGCCTAACGTCTCTGCAGAGGCGTGCTCTTCCATAGCAGCTTCGCTGCCACCGAACTCAATGAATGTGCATGGAGTATCAAGCAACGGCCCGTGATGGGTTGCTTCATATACCTTGTTTGTCTCTGTCGGAGCGTTTGAATCAAGATTGCTCATGCATGCAAGCATCAGCAATGGAGATGATTTTGATAGCGCTCTGGGCATTCCACCAAACTCCGCCTTTGCTGTCCAGTTTCCAAGGGAATGTGCTGTGAATGAGTTGATCCCTGCAGCGCTGTGATGCTTGCTCATGAAGAGTATGGCTTTGAAATGTTTTTTATCTATGGCTTCCGCATTGATTAGAGAGCCTTCGACTCTTAACAGTTCCACATTGTCCTGCAGGCGCCGGCCTTCTTCCTCATCGAAGCCATATTCCTTGATAACGAATTCCGCCGCGTGCCTTGATACCGGGTCGCTTTCAGAGTATGCTATGCAGATCATGCTAACACATTAAATGCTGATTTTAAGATATAAACCTTGATGCTGTATTCCAATTAACTGCCCTAAGGGCAAGATAAGCTATATATTATTATCGTGGGCATATTCGTATAGCTTTTTGCTGATGCTCTGGCATAGGTGATATGTTGGAATTAAGAATAGATAATGCGAAGTATTGGAAAGAGTGCATAGATACTATAGTGAACCTTGTTGATGAAGGAGTGTTCAATGTTACAAAGGAGGGAGTTACGCTTAAGGCGATGGATCCTTCAAGCATAAGTATGATATCGTTTTTCATGCCAAGCAAGGCCTTCTCCAAGTACGAGGTCGACAAGAATGTGGGCCTTGGACTGAACATAGAAAACTTGAGCAAGATAATGTCAAGGGCCAGGGATGGCGAATCGCTCATAATGAAGGAGCATGATAACAAACTTATGCTCGAATTCTCCGGGCTGTCAAAGAGAAGGTTCAAGACGCAGCTTATAGACGTAAGAAAGAGCGTCGAAAAGGAGCCTAATGTACAGTTTGACGCGGATGTGGAGATAAATGGAGAGACTCTTAAGGAGCTTGTCAAGGATGCAACCATAGTCTCTGAGTATATCTCACTTAAGGCAACGAAGGAGCAGTTCTTGATAGATTGCAGAGGAGACTCTGGCGAGCTAAACGAGGAGCATCTGAGCGACGGCAATGCCATAAAGAAGATTTCAGCGGAGAAGAATGCAGAAGCTACTTTCAACCTGCAGTTCCTGGAGAACATGGTAAAATCCTGCCCTGCAGGCAACTACATAAGCATAGGCCTTAAATCCAATGAGCCTATGAGGCTCAGCTACAAAGTAGGTGAGGCCCAGATAACATACTTCCTTGCGCCGTACATGGAGAGCTAAATGGTAATTAGTTGGAGGTAGAAGCGCGCATACGGAAGGATATTCTGCTTTTTTCAGAGAGCATGAAAAAGGCTTCGGGGCTTGATCTCACTGGTGAGGAAAGGAATGTAGTGGAGCTTGCAGAGATGTATGCGAAGGACTCGGATGCATGGCTGAAGAAAAATGATTTGTATACCTCTTTCTCAAGCATAGCATATGCGCATGGGTTGATAGATGCGGTACTTAAAATAAAAGGCGCTTATGATGAAGGTAAATGAATTCTCAGCCAAGATAAACGTCGAAAAAGGAGTATTCTTCAATCCAAAAATGCAATCATTGCGCTCTATCTCTGCTGCATTTGTAAAGGCGAATGCACCTAAAAATGCCAGACTTATCGATGCCACTTCAGCCACAGGAATAAGAGGCATAAGATATGCACTTGAATCCGGAATAAAGGATCAGGTATTGATAGATATGAACAGTGAGGCATATGCAAATTCCCTGGCGAACGTTAAGGCAAATGGTGTGGATGCTGAAGTGGAGAACAAGAGCTTCCAGGAGTTTGCTAATACGAGGGAGGAAAGGTTTGATATAATAGATATTGATCCTTTTGGGAGTCCTGCACCGTTAATATATGACGCTTTTAAGATCTCGAAGGGAGGCACATTGCTCATGGTCACCGCCACAGATACGGCAGTGCTTCATGGAGCGCATGCGAATGCGTGCATTAAGACGTATGGAGCTGTGCCAATGCATACAGAGCTTTGCAAGGAAGCCGGTGCGAGAATATTGCTTGCATTCATTGCGAAGAATGCGGCACAGTTCAACTTCGGGATTGAGCCAATGATGTGCGTGTCAGACATGCACTATGTCAGGGTGTTTGCAAGGATCTCTCACGGTGCGGCAGAGGCACTCTCCTCGATGAAAAGCCTTGGAATTGCAAGCCAGTGCCAGTCATGCAGGTACTTTGAACACAGTTATGGGATATGTGCAGTTAGAGACAAGTGTCCCAAATGCAATTCAAAGATGCTTGCTGCGGGGCGTATGTGGCTTGGCAGTATGTCCAATGGCACAGCTGTTAAGAATACTGCAAAGGCTATGGAAAAGATAGGTGATGCAAATGCGGCAAAGCAGATTCAAGCGATATCTAAGGAGTTGGATATTCCCTTCTTCTATTCGGTGCCTAAGATTACCAAATCCCTGTCCATAGGTTCGGTGTCACATAAAGTAGTTATGCAGAAACTTGAGGAACATGGATACAGAGTATCGCAGACGCAGTTCTGGAAGGACTCGATAAAAACAGATGCAGATTATTCGTTTGTTGCGGAAACTGTCAGAAGCTGAAGAAGCTCCTCAATGTTCTCGGCTTTACCGAGAAGGTTATTTGGAAGGCATCTCCTTTTTTGTAGTTTATCGTTGAGAACGCATTGTTTATGCGTTCATCTGATGACTTCGGTACCTCGTCAGTTAACATCCTTCGGTAGCATTTCCTTATCAGCTCCCTTTTAACATCATGGCCTGCAATCAGTCCTTCTTCGCGCAGAGTCTCCATTGCTCGATCTATGCTTCTTTCGACCTTAGGATTCTGCGTCAATACTGTGAAGGCAGTGTACCCTCTGCTTAATCCGTCCTTTATGCGCAATCTGTTCATGACATAATATAGCCCGTTACCGCGTTCAGATTTGACTATTGCAGCACATGAAAAGTAGCATTCCTTATCTTCGTAGCTAAGCGAGGCTACCCCTACCTTTACGTTCGTATCCGCTCTGGAGACAACCAGCAATAAACTGCTCCCGTATATCATTTTTTGAAGATGCCCCTGTGAGAGATCCTGAGCAAATGAGTCCTTTACAACCCTTATGACCTCTTTGAAGATTTTAGGTTTGAGCTCTACCTCTCCAGTATAACCAGCCCTGTGTTTGGTTATTGCGTACTGAGCGTTGTTAGTAGCATTATCGATTTTCAGTGCCATACGTGGTCACCTTTCAAGAATGAGTCCTGTAGAGAACTTACCTTTATTTGAGACAGATCATGATATTTAAATTTTGCTGAGGTGCACTTCCGCTATTTCGGAATGTTTAAATAGGATAGAAAGAAGAGATACTGTTTGGGGATAACATGGATACAATGGCTCTAGAAATGCAGGGGAGAGGGGAAGACTCGCTGGTCCGGTTCCTTAACAACAGTTGCATGAATTGCAGGAAGGAATTTGGAAAAGACGAGATAAAGGTGATGCCGTCTTCGTACATACAGGATAGGGACTTCTACGTCAGGAGCGGAATAGTCAGGAAAAGGCTGCTCTGCGTAGATTGCTACAATGTTACAAAGAAGGCAACCAAAACAAAGGCAAGCAGAAACAGGAATGCTCACAGAAACGGGTTCCGCAGGCTCTTCTCTTCAAGGGGCTTCCTGTCGGAGACCTTGGTTTGAGGATTACTTCCTTTTCCGCAGGTCGGTAGCTATTATATGGAAATTCTTCTCTGCGTTGTCATACCCTAAGGCAGACTTGAATACCTCCGCATCAAGAGTCATAGTGCTGTCAGAGTACGGATCGTTTATGAAGAATGCATCCTTGTCATAGCCGGTCACCACTACCCAGTGCGGGGAGGATTCCATGTAAGGATTAATCACATTGGCATCTATTAGTACGATAGGCAGCTGGTTTGACGAAAGAGTCTTCTTTATTGAATTTATAGTTATGTTGCTCGAGTGCTCCTCATCTACCTTCATCGAGATTGCCTTGCCTTTTATCTCGTTGAATGATGCAGTTAAGGTGTCAAGATTGACGTTTTCATACACAGCAAGCTTCCTGTCGTAACCTTCATCCTTTGTGTTGCTTATTATCTTAACTCTTGCACCGCGTTTTGCGAGAGCATATGCTATCCCATATTTTGAGCCGTGCCATACGCTGCCGTTGACAGCTTCTTGCCATATACCGTATTCCTGATCCTTTGATAGCTTGAAGTTTTTATTCATGAATTTTAGGACCATCATGGCACACGCTGCAGAGCTGGTGAACTCCTCTGTTTGAGGATAGTGCGGCACTTCCAAATTTACCAGTGGTTTGAGCTTCGCCCTCTTAGAGTGGGAAGGTGTCTTTGAAGACTTCTTGATAGGGTTAGCTTTTTTTGAGAGTTTTTTCTTAGTTGTCGCCATTTAATCACATTTGCAGTTGTTTATAGTAAATTACAGTGCAGGGAGAGAGATTTGTTCAGTGTTATTGAACTCCCGTAGGCCTAAGCCAACAGATCTTGAGTCTGTCGCGTTTGACCAGGCTCCGCCATCCCTGCACGGCTTATTTAATTATATACGCCATTATATAATCTTATCTAGTATTTATAAGTTTGCATTGATAAAATGTGTGATTTCCTCGGTTTTCATGATATTTAAAGGTTAGGCTATGAAAGTGGAAAGGATTGATGATTTCAGGTTCGAAATCGCAAAGGATAAGGCGCTGGGGATGAATACAGGAGTCACAGTCTATTCTTCTGAAAAGCTTATGCAAAACCTTAAGCAAGATAGAACTATGCAGCAGGCTGCAAATGCGGCAACGCTTCCGGGAATACGCGGCAATGTTATGGTCATGCCTGACGGGCATGAGGGATATGGTTTTCCTGTGGGAGGAGTTGCAGGCTTTGATGCTGATGAGGGAATCATTTCTCCCGGAGCAATAGGATTCGATATTAACTGCGGGATACGTGTGATAAGGACCAACCTTGAAGAGCCTGATATTAAGAAGAATATTAAGAAGCTCTCCGATCATATCTTCGCCAGCGTTCCGAGCGGGCTTGATAGCAGGCTGAAGATGGGTTTTGACCCCGCAGATCTTGAGAAGGTGGCACATGAAGGGGCAGCATACCTTGTTGAGAAGGGATTTGGAGTTCATGAAGACATAGAGCATATGGAGGAGAATGGCTGCATGCAAGGGGCAGATTTCTCCAAAGTCAGCCAGCGTGCAAAATCTAGGGGAAGGAACCAGCTTGGCACTCTTGGAGCTGGCAACCATTTCCTTGAGATACAGAAAGTAGGCAACATATTTGACGGAAAGCTTGCAAAAGCATATGGGATTTACGAGGGACAGATAGTCATAATGGTGCATACCGGCTCAAGGGGCTTCGGTCACCAGATATGTAGTGACTATCTGCGCACGCTTGCAGAATATCAGGCAAGGAATGGCATAAAGATTGTTGATCCTGAACTTAGCTACGCCCATGTAAAGAGCAAGGAGGCAGATGATTACCTGAAGGCGATGAAGTGCGGCGTCAATTTTGCTTTTGCAAACCGTGAAATGATAACGCATATGATAAGGGAGAGCTTCTCAAAGGTCTTTAACAAGAGTCATGATGAACTTGGCATGAGCCTGCTTTATGACCTTTCGCACAATATTGCAAAGCTTGAGGAGCATAAGGTAGAAGGGCATATGCAGAAAGTATATGTCCACAGGAAGGGAGCTACAAGAGCCTTTGCAAAGGGCAGGAAGGAGATACCTGAAGCATACAGGGAGTGTGGGCAGCCTGTGCTGATACCTGGAAGCATGGGAACGGCGAGCTACATCCTTGCTGGGGCTGAAGGAGCCATGAAAGAGACGTTGGGCTCAGCGTGCCATGGAGCCGGAAGAGTCATGTCAAGGCACCAGGCATTACGCGAGATTGGCGCGGAAAAAACCCTGTCTTCGATGAAGAGCAAAAATATAGAGCTGCGGGTCCATGACCAGAGGCTCGTGAGCGAGGAGTCAGAGTGGGTCTACAAAGACATTGATGAAGTGATAAGGATTGTCAAAGGTGCAGAGCTTGCGGTTCCGGTTTCAAGGAACGTGCCAATAGCAGTTATAAAAGGATAAATATCGGATTATACGCCTGCAGCCTGTGCAACACTGCTTATTTTCTTCTTGTAGATGCCATACTTCGGAAGGTTTACGAACGCAGATATGATATCAATTAACCTTTCAGCATTATCAAATTCCTTCCTCATGGCGAGGTATTTTGCAGCGTAAAATATCGCGCTTGTCTCTCCTGCCTTAAGAAGTGCAGTTATCCTTTTCTCTGCAGTTTTCTCCTTTGAATCGGTTGCAAGAACCATATTAGCATACATCAATGCAAGACCCTTGTCAGGCTGTTTGGACAGGATTATTGTAGCATGCGCGTATCTCTTCAGCTTTATCTCTGCCATTGCCTTGATGAATATTGATTGCTCGTCTGAGGCCCCTGACAGCTCCAAGATTTCTATGCATTTATGAAGGCATTCTCTGTTCCTTGATTCTAGGTGCATCGCATTATGCTTGTTCCTTTTAGTCTCGTTATTCTTGTTGTCGGCATTTCTCTCCATGAATGCCTTCAGCGAATAGTCCACATCAAGATAGGTTATGTCGGATAACAACTTGTATAGCGATGCAAGAGCGTACAACACTTTAGGATCTTGGCTCGTAGCCAGGGTTTCTGCATTTTCAGCAGCTTCCAGGTAAGAGCCCTTTGTTATCGAGACTTTTATTCCGGCAAGCTTGGACAGGAGCGCAGGATCCAGAGGGCTTTTTTCCCCCGTAGCAACGATGGATTCACATAATGGGCATATTGAATACTGCCCTTCAACGCGCATGTACTCTGTTGAGCAATAGGTGCATCTGGCTTTTGATTCGGGAAGCTTGAACGTTCTTGCAGTATGATACAGGCTCATAATTAATTTGTATCATAAAACAATTTATATATGTCAGCATTTTTTTAGGACTGCGAACAGGTGCATCTTGTCAAACGGCATAATATCAATCAGCTCTACAACTTCAAAAGTACTGGAAACTGATTTCAGAAATTCCTTGTAGACTACCTTTGGATTCTTTGAAACGCTTATGCTTTGCGATTTTATGGCAACGTATGCGTAGCTCCCTTTGCTTATGAATCTGCTATTCTCAATCAGCATCTGTGCCTGGTCCCGCGCAGCTATGTCCTGGTACAATACGTCGGCTTTTCCTACATCTTCGGCATACTTCTCAGCGTTCCTTGCATTTTCCAGTATAGGTAACATGTTTTCTCTCTTCTCACACACTTTTATCAGGTCGCGAACGCTCCTTTCCGATATCTCTACGCAGTATAGCTCGCCTTCGGTAGATATTATGTCGCTTATGTGGCTGCATGTTGTCCCGGTAGCAGCGCCTAGGTAAAGCACCTTGCTGCCTTTTTTGATCTGCATGTGCTTCATTCCTTTTAGTATGGCCGCAGCAAGTTTGGATCTGTATGGATTCCATAACCTATACTCTGTTCCGTCAGCCTTGATGAGGTCCTCTCCGTACACCTTCTCGCCAGGCGCCAGGTTTATTGTTGCCAGCTTTCCGTTGACCCTGAATACTCCTTCAAACGTCTCTTTTGCAATCATTAGAACACTAACATGATTTTACGATGCACATTTATAATCCTTTTAATTGAAATTATGTTCATGGATGGCGACCGTTATGATAATTTATTTTCTGTAGTGATGGGCCTTTACAAAGAAGCCAGTAACCCTGCAGAACTTATGAAGAGATTTTCCGTTAAGATGCAGAGCGTAAGCGGGGTTGACAGCGTCATAATAAAGGAGCGTTCCTCTGATAGCAAGGTGGGCAATTTTGAGGAATTCATATTCAATACAAGAAAGCCTTATGTGGATAATAGCCTTAGTGACTATTCCGCCTTTCCCGAGTTGATAGAATACTACAACAAAGGATATAAGAGTTGCATGGTTCTTCCGATAAGCGCATATGAAAAGAAATTCGGGCTGCTTATACTCCTGTCAAAACAGGAGGAGGCGTTTGGAGGGAGTGCCATATCGGATGCTGTGGTGATGGTTGAGGCAGTAGGAAACGCGGCTCTCTTCCTATCTGAGAGGGAGAAGAGCGTAAACCTTGCAAAGTATTTTGATGCCGCATTCAACTCATCTTCCCCGCAGGCGCTCATAGACAAGAATGGGCATGTAGTAAAGGCAAATAAAGAATATGCCAACCTTTTCGATTATTCTGTGAAGGAAGCGCTTGGGAAGAGCTTCATTGGCAATTTTGGCGTTGATGAGCAGAGCATAAAGGGACTTTTCTCAGGAATACCGATAACCACCAGAATTCCTGATGGGAGGTTGTTTGTGATAAGAGGAAATTCAGTTAATGACAGACTGACGCATATACTCATACAGAATATGACGGAATTCAGGAATCTTGAGGATATAGTTGAGCTTGCCCAGAAGAGCCGGAGCGAGATATTCATCTCGATGGACAAGGATCTCAAAATAAAATGGGTGAGCAGCAATGCTGCCGATATACTTGGACTTGTTCCTAGAGATATAATAGGGGCAAATTTTGCTGATGTTGTGTACAACGGAGCAGCACTAAAAACATCGTTGGCCTCTTCGGCTAACAACAACTACTCTGGCAGCATAAGGCTCAGCACGGGAAATGGGATGAATGCCGACGTAAAGGCGCATATATACAAGATAGAGGATTCTATATGCTGCATACTGTCTAAAGAGTATGAAAGATATTTCAATGAGTTGAGTTCTGCGTTTGACCAGGTAGTTGGGATATCGAATGACGCAGTGATAAAGATAGATGAAAATGGAATGATAACTCAGGTGAACAAAAGCTTCGAGAAGATCTTAAAATACACGCAAGAAGAGATTGTGGGAAAGCCGATTACAAGCATATATGACGGCGGATCGGGTCAGAAGCTGAGCTCATACATATCGATTGCGAAGAAGAATGGAGTAGTAACCGACATGTTTGCAAATATGCTTGCTAAGAACAACGATTCCGCAGTGCCTTTCAGGCTTAGCATAAAGAAAATAAATGATGGATACGGCAGTAACATAAACTTCCTGATAATAGGCAAGGAGCTGGCCACCAAGATAAGAGCAGATGAGTTGCAGGATGAAATTGAGAAACGGCTACGCGAACTGGAGAAATACAAGGCCGAGAGCGACCTCAAGACCCAGTTCATATATAACATATCTCACGATCTGAAGACTCCGATAACCAATATCAAGGGCTTTTCAAAGCTGTTATACAAAGGGGAGTTCGGAGTGCTTACCGAGGAGCAGAAGGGTTATCTTAGCATAATAATGGATGAGCTGGACAGGCTGATGTTTCTCATAGGGCAGATACTTGATGTGGCAAAGCTCAATTCCGGAAAGGTCACGCTTGACCTGCAGCAGGTCAACCTGAACGAGCTTCTGAACAACCCGAGCATAAAGGCGTTTGAGGAGGTGTGCAAGGGAAAGGGATTGTACTTCAACACAAAGGTGGATTATGATGTGCCTGAAATTGAAGCGGATCCAAACAGGCTCATACAGGTTCTTGTGAATCTTATAGGCAATGCGGTAAAGTTTACTGAAAAAGGAGGCATAGACGTGATAGTGACACGTTCTTCCAAGACCAGCAAGTACGTAAGAATAGCGGTAAAGGATACTGGAATAGGCATTGCAAAGGACGAGAAGAAAAAGGTCTTCAAGAAGTTCTTCCAGGTGCATAGGAAGGATATGAAGATGCAGGAGGGAGCGGGAACCGGGCTGGGTTTATCCATAACAAAGGAGATAGTAAACCTTCATGGAGGAAGAGTTGATCTGGAATCGGAACAGGGCAAGGGCAGTGAATTCTGGTTCACAATACCGTTTGTTCCTAAGACAAAGAGAAAGACTAAGAAGCAGGCGCCGAAAGAAAAGATCAAGGAATGAGAGCAGCACATGCGTTTCCTATCGAATTCTGCGAATTGAAGTTAGACTGCACCTGTGAATCAGTCATTCCTGCAAATATTCCTGTGAAAGTATATGTAATTACAGTGTTTGAGGGATACGCAAACTGCGCGTTGAGAGCCGCCTTTGATCCCAGAGTCTTTGATACAGTAGTATACGTTATATTGTATGTTCCTGATGATACCTCAGCTATCGAGTATACCATATCATAAGGCGTTACTTTGCTTGTGTTGTCGTAGGTATTCTGCCCTGAAGGGGCTGAGTGCTGTGTTGATATGAACGTTGAATTGTATAGAGACGGGGTGCAGCTCTGAGTTGCCTTGTATAAAAAGCCGTAGCCGTTTATGAGCGTGCCGATTGATGTGGTATTGAATGCAGCAACTGCAAGTGCGCTGGTGTTTACAGTTGTTGTTGGTGCAGTTGTAGCCACAGTGGTTGTGCCTGAAGCAGTAGTCGTTATTGTTGTTGGTGCAGTTGTACCTGCACCTGAAGTGCCTGCAGGTATCTTAAGCTCACCAGGTATCTGAACAACTGAGAGAACTGCGCCAGTATTGTTTGATGATAAGACCTTCAATTCTATGTCCGCATACTGTGAATCACTTAAGCTTATGTTTGCAGCCTGTCCTTTCTGGAGCGTAATGCTTGTTGTCTGACCCTGGAAGATAGGTATGCTGCTGACGTACAGGTATGCCGCGAAAGGCGTTGAATAATTCATATATACTGAAAACTGTGTACCGTTATTTAGCATTAGATTCTGCGCAGACCCTTTCTGCAATGCAAAAGTATAATTCTGTCCTATCTGCCTTGCACCGCCCCCTGATGACAGAACGGCATACGCCGCCACTATTATTATGATGGCTATCACTGCAACCATGATTGGTTTCTTGTCGATCTTCCTGGATGCATGATGTGCTGCAGAGTGCAGATGCTTGCTAAATCCCATGCTTTAGATTTATACACGCGTATTTTAATATCTTACTTAACTTCACCGAGTGCCACTGTGACAATGCTTGTATTTCGATGCGCCTGAATTTTGTTGCGTGCCAAGATCTGACTGTCTTGCACTTGTCTGGGATTTGGAGTATTGAAATGCGTTCCATAGCGTTATTTGCACGAAATCTTACAGAAAGAATATATACCTTATATGGCAGATGGATACTGGCGATCAGATGGATAGTGTTGAATCTGTAAAATCCGACATAATATCGATAATAAATGACAGGCAGCAGGTAACGTACAATGAGCTGCAGGGACTTACTTCTTCCTTTAAGATAAGCGAGAGTTTATTGAAGAAAGGGCTTGAGGAGCTTGAAGAGGCAAATGCAATCGCATCCAGAAGCAGCGGCGGAATACTCACGTATTACATGCTGCAGGATGAACAGGTGTTGAACAGGGTAATGATTGTAGAGGATGATAAGAATATCAACAAGCTTATGGCACTGTCTGTGGGAAAGGGCTTCAACATAACGCAGATATATGACGGTAAGGAGGCAATGGGAAAGGTAAGAATGGAAAAGCCAGATCTTGTCATACTTGACCTTATGCTCCCCGGCGCAGATGGCCTTGAGATATGCCAGTCCATAAAGACAAATCCGACGCTTAATGGCACTACAGTAATAATAGTGAGCGCCATGGATGCGACGTCTAACAGGTTTAAAGGAATAAAGTACGGAGCTGATTATTACATAAAGAAGCCTTTCGACCCTACAGAGCTGAGGAATCTTGTTACAATCTTCTTGAAGAAGAAGGGCAAGAAGTTTGATCCGCTCATAGACCTGCCAAACGAAGAGAAGATATCTGCAGCTGTGGAAAAGGGAGTTGCATCTGCAAATGATTATGAGATAGGCAGGCTTAAGGTTGAGGGGCTTGCAGATTTTGCAGGCAGGTTCGGGCCGGATGCAGGCATAACCATACTGAGGCTGGTCTCCCAGCTTATTCAGGATAATGTAAAGGAAGCAGGAGGTTCGGTCTTTGTAGGCTTCCTTGATGCTGACGATTTCGTCATAGCTGGAGATAAGCTCAAGGCTTCAAAGATTGCCGGAAACATGTCTTCTGAATTCAGCTCCGTTCTCCCATTCATTTACCAGAATGAGGGATACAAGCCCATAGAGCTTGGCATAGAGGATACCTATGGAACAGAGATGCCAAAGCTTCAGCTTGTCTATTCACCTATAGAGAAAAGTGACCTGAAGGAAAGGCGCTCCGAGATACTGAAGGAAAAGAGAAATGACAATATGATAGGGGCTTACACTTATGAGGAATTAAGGCGCATGCTTGGCAGCAACGACCTTGATGTCATAATAACAAGGGATCAAAACGGGGTCAGATTGTCTATAGGGAAGGGAAAGCGGGACAAAGATACTGAATAGTCACCTTCGCTTTGGCTTTTTGGATTTTCCGGAAGACTTCTGATTTGCCTTTTTCTGTTTTTTGGGCTTTATCAGCCTGCGCTTCACGGAGACCAGCCTGCTAATCACTGGATTCTGCGGCTTTGGTTCAGGAGAACCCAGAAGTGCAGCTATATGGTCTTCCTGCTCCGGTCGGTCCGAGGAGCTGCTGCTCAGGGCTTCGCTCTCGATAATACCCTTTTCCAAAAGCTTATATATTTGCTGAGACTTATTAAAAGTCTCAAATCCGCTTGCGTTTTTACTCTTAGTTTTCTTTCTGGCCATTATATTCCCAACAATCAACCTTTTACAATTAAGCGAGCATCATACTTATAAATTTATTCTATAGCCATAGTGCGTCTTATGATACGAGTCTTGGACAAGCAATTTAGTGTAGAGGAGAGCCTTGACAGCCTTAATCTGTTCATCAGGAAGTGGTTTGTTGCAAGGTACAAGGAGCCTAGCCCTCCTCAGAGGTACTCGTTCAAACTGATAAAGGAGAAGAAGAATATGCTTGTCACTGCGCCTACGGGAAGCGGAAAGACCTTCTCGGCTTTCATGGCGGTGCTCAGCGACCTGATGAACATGTCCCTGAACAATCAGCTGGAGGAGAAGGTCTACTGCATATACGTATCCCCGCTAAGGGCGCTCAACAATGACATTTACAGGAATCTTAACGAGCCTTTGTCTGAGATATACGCAGATTTGAGCATAGACGTGAAGAAGATAACTGTTGGCATACGGACAGGAGATACTCCGGTTAAGGAGAGGCAGAGGCATTTGGCGCATCCCCCAAATGTACTTGTCACAACTCCCGAGAGCCTTGCGATACTGCTCAATTCACCTAGATTCATGGAGAACCTAAAGGACCTGAAATACTTCATAATAGACGAATTGCATGAGCTAGCAAATAACAAGAGGGGAGTCCATCTCTCATTGTCGATGGAAAGGCTGGCGGAAGCTATAGGCCATGATTTTATAAGGATCGGCATGGGGGCTACCCTGTTTCCCATAGAGGACGCGGCAAGGTTCCTCGTTGGATATGATAAGAAAGGCAACGAGAGGGATTGCGAGGTGGTTGATGCTACGTGGAACAAGAAGCTGCAGTTCATTGCAATGTCCCCTGTCAAGGATATCATGAATTCAAAGGATGAAGACGTGGAAAAATCGCTTTACGCGACCATGAACTCGATAATAAAGAAGAACTCCACTACGTTGATATTTACCAATACAAGGAGCGGAACTGAAAGAGTTGTGTATAACCTTGCAAAAAGGTACGGCTATGGCAATGAGCATATAGCTGCGCACCACGGCTCGCTTTCTAGGGAGACAAGGCTCGGCGTTGAAGAGATGCTGAAGAAGGGGAAGTTAAAATGCGTCGTTTCCTCGACAAGCCTTGAGCTTGGGATAGACATAGGCTCGATAGACAATGTAATACAGCTTGGTTCCCCGAAGAGCGTTGCTAGAGTTGTGCAGAGGATAGGCAGGAGCGGGCACGGCTTCGGAAATCCTGCAATAGGGGAGGTGATAGTGACAAATAGGGATGATCTGGTGGAGTGCTCGGTCATGCTCGATTCTGCAATAAAAAGGCATCTTGATTCCTTCAATACGCCAAAGAATGCTCTTGACGTGCTTTGCCAGCATATTGTAGGCATGGCACTGAACAAGAAGTGGGAGGTCGACGAGGCTTATGAAACGATAAAGCAGTCATATCCGTACCATACGCTTGAGAAGCAGGATTACCTCTCCGTCCTTAGATACCTGTCTGGGATGTACGTCGGCCTGGAAAGTAGAAGAGTGTATGCAAAGATATGGTACGATGAAAAGGAGAAGGTCTTTGGAAGGAGGGGAAAACTTACAAAACTGATATATTACCTCAACCTTGGCACGATACCTGATGAGGTGTCTGTAGATGTGGTGACAAAGGAGAACAGGCACATAGGGAACATAGAGGAGGAGTTCCTTGCAAGGCTGAAGCCAGGGGACATCTTTGTCCTTGGTGGCAGGGTATACAGGTTTGAATATTCAAGAGTGATGAAAGCATATGTAAGCGATGCGTCAGGGCAGGCTCCTACCATACCTCCATGGTACTCAGAACAATTGCCATTGACTTATGAGCTTGCAATCAGCATAGGCAGGTTCAGGGCAGAGTTTGCCGAAGCCGTATCCAAGTCGGCGAAGAAGGAGAAGAAGATGATAAGCAAGCTCTCAAGGAGCACTCTCGAAGTGAATAAGGATGCAAAGAGGATACTTGACCAGATGCCGCTTGATGACAATGCAAAGAGTTCGATGTTCAACTACTTCATGGAGCAGCTGCTATTCACAGGATATGTGCCCAATGACAGGTTCATGCTGATAGAGCAGACTGTTGATGATGAAGGCAAGAGGAATCTGATAATATTCCACTCTTTGTACGGGAGAAGAATAAATGATGCTATGTCAAGGCTCTTTGGTATATGCATCGCTGACAAATACGATACTGAAGTAGGAGTAAATATAACGGATAACGGTTTTGTATTGATGACTCCCAAGGATGTCAAGATTACGGGCAAGGATGTGCATGGCATTATACGGAGCCTTGGAAGTTCCGACCTTTACTCCATGCTTAAGGCAAACATAAGAAGGACGGAGATGATGAAGAGGAGGTTCAGGCACTGCGCTGCAAGGAGCTTCATGATACTTAGGAATTATAGAGGAATAAAGATAGGCGTCAGGAGGCAGCATGTCAACTCGCAGGCGATTTTAAAGGCTGTTGAGGAGATGGATCCGAACTTCCCAATATTGAAAGAGACATACAGGGAGATATTTGACGACCTTATGGACCTGCCAAGGACTTCTAGAATAATAAAGGAGCTTGCGGATGGGACGATAGACTACAAGGTAATATCCAGCAGCATGCCTTCCCCGTTCTCGCACATGATGCTGACCTTTGGAGAGGCAGATGTCATAATGATGAGCGATAGGAGAACGCACCTGAAGATGCTGAGGAAGCAGGTCCTTGCAAAGCTGAAGGAGATGTCAAAGTGATGGAGTTATACAAAGGAGTAGAGATAGTCGGAGGCATGCCAGTACTGTTCATAAAGAAGCTTAATGCTCTTGTGTGTTCCGACCTGCATCTTGGATACGAAGGAGTCATGGCAGACAAAGGCATATTTCTCCCTAAGACAAACCTCATTAAGATAAAGGATATGCTGAAAAGAAGTATTGAGATTACTGGAGCTACGAAGCTGATAATAGACGGTGACATAAAGAACGAATTCTCAAAGGTGCATATGGAGGAATTCAATGAATTCCGCGAGTTTGTCCACTTCCTTAAAGAGCTTGACATTGTAGAGGTGCATCTTGTAAAAGGCAATCATGACAACTTCATAGACAGGTTCGAAAAGCCCTTAGGGATAAAGATATACAGGCAGGAATTCCTTCTTGATGATATCCTTTTCTTCCATGGGGAGGAGCTGCCTGACTTAAAGAAGGGCAAGCTGCTGATCATGGGCCATCTGCACCCCGCAGTCGGCATATACAACAATCTGGGGCTGAAGGAGAAGGTAAAATGCTTCCTGTATGGCAAGATGCGAGACAAGCGTAACCTGATAATACTCCCGGCAATGAATTACTTCTCTGAAGGAATAGAGGTAAACATAAACAAAATAGATGATACGCCGGTGTTCAGGCGCATGATAAATATTATGGATATGCAGGTTGCAGGAATAGATTATGCAGAAGCGGTGAAATTCGGCAGCGTTAGGGAGCTTGCAGATATTTTATAATGTGCGCAGAGATATTGTTACGCAGTCCCGTCATCTAGTGGCCAAGGATAGCGGGCTTTGGACCCGTTTACGCCAGTTCGAATCTGGCCGGGACTATCAAATGATGAGACGAGGTATTTCTGACTGGTGATGAAAGAGAGTCTCTGAACAATATGCATTTGTAGAGTATGGAGAGAGGATTTAAGGAATTTTGCTCTGATACTGACTATGATCAGCAATCGATAGTGAATTTATGGTTGAAAAGTCCAAGAGTTTAGAAGGCATAAGCGTTGGCAAGGAAGAGAACTTCTCGGAATGGTACATACAGGTAGTGCTCAAGGCAGGCTTGGCTGACTATGGACCAGTACAGGGCACCATGGCGATACGCCCTACCGCTTATGAAATCTGGGAGATGATACAGGAAGCATTCAATAAGATGATAAAGGAAACAGGGCATAAGAATGCCTACTTCCCGCTGCTTATACCAGAATCATTCCTGACCAAAGAGGCAGAGCATTTTGAGGGCTTCACTCCGGAGGTCTTCTGGGTAACGCATAGCGGCAACAGTAAGCTTGGGGAGCAGCTTGCAATCAGGCCAACTTCCGAGACCATAATATACTCGTTCTATTCAAAGTGGATAAGGAGCTGGAGGGATCTCCCGCTTCTGCTAAACCAATGGTGCAGTGTCCTGAGGGCTGAGATAAAGGCAACTAAACCCTTCCTAAGGACAAGTGAATTTTTGTGGCAGGAAGGACATACTGTACATGCAACTAAAGAAGATGCAGATAAAGAAGTGAGGATGATACTTGGTTTCTACAAGGAGATAGCTGAGCAGTATCTCGCAATACCAGTGCTTGAAGGTATGAAATCAGAGAGGGAGAAATTTGCAGGCGCGCTTTACACCACTACGATAGAGGCGATGATGCCTGACGGCAAGGCAGTACAGTCTGGCACTTCGCATAATCTGGGACAGCACTTTGCAAAGGCTTTTGGAATAGAGTATCTTGACGGGCAGGGACAGAAGCAGTTTGCATGGCAGACCTCCTGGGGAATGTCGACAAGGCTTCTTGGTGCATTGATAATGGTGCATGGAGATGACAAAGGAGTTGTCCTGCCTCCCAAGGTTGCTCCGGTGCAGTTGATTGTGGTTCCGATATACAAGGATAATGACCGTTCCAAAGTTCTGGAGGCATCTGATAGAATTGTAAAAAGGCTCAAAGCAGCAGGGTTCAGAGCGGAAATTGACAACCGTGAGAACAGAACCCCAGGATGGAAATTTAATGAGCATGAGACTAAAGGAGTTCCGCTGAGGATTGAGATAGGGCCCAAGGATATTGCAGCCGATTCCGTAGTTCTCGTTAGAAGAGATACCTCTGAAAAGAAGCAGGTTAAACTATCAGAATTGGACAGAATAGTGAAGGACGAGATTGCAGGCATGCAGAAAAGTATGTTTGATAAGGCAAAAAGATTCATGGATGATAACATAAGGACGGTTACGACGTATGAAGAATTTAAGAAAACACTTAATGCCAAGAAGGGCTTCATCAAGGCAGGATGGTGCGGCAAGGATTCATGCGAAGATAAGATAAAGGAAGAGACCGGGGCAACGATAAGGCTAGTGCCTTTCGAGCAGGAAAAGGCAAAGGAATGCGTATACTGTAATGAAAACGGGAAATGCTACGCCTATTTTGCCCTATCTTACTGATCACGCTTTAATGCCGTATGTTTTCAAGCTCTTCTTCAGTTCCGTGATGCCTTTGAAGTGCACTGCGTTCATGCCAACCTTCCTTGCACCTATTACATTTTCTTCCATGTCGTCTATGAAAAGGGTTTCCTCTGGTTTTACCCTGAGCCTCTTTATTGCATTCAGGTATATGCGCCTGTCTGGCTTCGATACTCCGAAATAGCATGATGAAAGCACAAACCTGAATATGCTGAAGTCTATAAGGGATTTTGAATAGTAGTATCTTGATTTGTCTACGTTTGTTATGCAAGCGACCTTATATTTCTTGGACAGTGCCTTGGCAAGTGCAATCATGTCCTTCTTCACTCTGCCGTTGTCATAAAGGAAAATAGGCCATTTTACTTCGGATTCCTTTATCCCAAATCTCTTTGCTATCTTACTGTCGAATTCGTGTTTTGTCATACGGCCTGATTCGTAGTATATGAGCAGAGACCTGATGAATTTGCGTATGGTTTTTTCATCCGTATCAGTTATCCCTTCCATCTTCCTGAAGTATTTGTAGTTGACGGCGTCTAAAAGCACTCCGCCCATATCGAATACAACTGCTTTTATTACCATGGAATCAGCCTTGCATGATTGACCTTAGTATTATCTTTGCATGTTCCCATTCGGAAAGCCTGCGCATGGAATACTCCAGCCACTGTTCGCCGTAGGGCATGTATATGTTCATGTCCTCTGATTCTGCAAGTTTTGCGGCTAATTGCGGCCTTATTCCTTTCAGCATGCCGAACTGGATCTTTTTACCGGTCTTCTTCTCCTTGTTTCTTGCAATGTTTATAATACGTTCGTCGTGTGTTGCTATCATGAATTTCTTGGAATGCGCAAAAAGGTAATCCATGCATTTTATATAGTTGGAATATACTTCCTGTTTTTCTTGGAATGAGATTGCATTTGTATACTTGTACGCTCCTTTTACGAGCCTTATCCTTCCGTTTTGCTTCACTATCCGTTGTATATCCTTTAGGCTTTGCCTTAATTTCGCCTGAATGCATATGCCTGTATCATACTTTCTGCAGAATCTCAGATACATGTCTATTGTGCCTTTGACGTATTCGAACTGCTCCATGTCCAGCCATACAGTAAATTCGCATACTGATGCTTTTTCTAGTATTTCAGAGTAGTTAGCCGCAAAATAACTCTTGCTTATTGCAATGCCTATCTGCGTTGGTTTTACCGCTATGCTTCCCTTTATCTTTTCTGAGTGCATCCTGTCCAGCAGCGCAAGTATCTGTCCTTTGTTCTGCTCGACAAGTTTTTTGCTTTTTAGATCTTCCCCAAGGTAATTCATGATTACATTTTCCTTTTTGGAGTTATACTTTTTGGCCTCGCGCATAGCGTGTCCTAAGTCCACTCCTGCAATCCATTTCCTTGCGATAAGCATGCCTAACGAGTCTATAATAGACATTTTGTCACAGAGATACTTTGCAACAAATTTATATAATACCCCTTACGAATAGTATGTGTTTGTCAGGGGTTGTTGTGTAACTTGGCAGCGCGGCAGGCTCCAGATGTTTATAATCCAATGAGCCTTTGGGCAATGATGAGGATCTGGAAGTACCGAATAAATATGAAGTAACCTGCAAGTCCGGGTTCAAATCCCGGCAACCCCAAGCACTGTTTCTTATTTAGTTTGTGTGCAGATGGTCAGACAGTAATCGAACCGAACTTTCATTAACCTTGTAGCGCGATTATAAGTTTATGAAGGGAGATAAGCAATTTTATATAGGAGTAAAGGCGCTCATAACTGACCATGCGGGAAGAGTGCTTATACTGATGGGAGCGCCTCGGAAGCCTTCAGACAAATGGAAGCCTTACTGGGATCTTCCTGGGGGCAAAATGCAGAGTCTTGATATAAGAGGCACTCTTGTGCGCGAGGTTCGTGAAGAGATAGGAATAGGAAGACTTAGTATAGGAAAACTGTTAGATGTGTCAGTGGCAAATTTCAAGATAGACAATGGCAGAGGAAATCTTATGTTCCTGATCTACCAATGCAAAATACCTGCCGGTTCTAGATTAAAGCTGAGTTCTGAGCACAGTGAATTTAAATGGGTTTCAAGGAAGGACGCTGCAAAGCATCTTGCATACATGCTTCCTAAAAGTTCGCTCGGTAAAATATCTAGAGCTTAGGTGACCCCAGATAATCAGGTTTTTAATTTTGCGTCTATTTCGAAGAACCTGCCATAACGTTCAGCTTCATCGCTTATAAGTTTCCTGTGTTCTTGGCTTATTTTCGCGAACTGATTAAGAATAATCTCGAGCTTTCCCTTGCGAAGCTCACGTCTCCATGTCCCAACGACTTTGCCCTCTATTACAATAGTAGGTAGGAAGACACCGTTGCTGTGAATGAAGGCTACCTTTCCGCTTCGCAGCAATTTTTGCGTGTTTGCATTATCCAGCAATTGAGACCTGTCTTTATAACTGATTATGTATTCGTCGAAAGCAGGCAGCAGGAACAGAGACTGCGCAGTTTCTTTTGATTTTGCCGTTTCTCTAGGCATGTAATAGGTTTTGCCTCCGGCTTCCTCTGCGCTTAATCTGGATTTGACCATCTCCATCCCTAGCTTTGCATCAGATACTTTCAGTCCAGACCACCATACATAATCCTCAAGCGTTGCTGGTCCGTGGCTGTTAAAATATCTTATTGCAAGATCTTTGAGTGCCTTTTCCCTGTCAAATTTGTATTGTTTGGGAGTCGAATCTTCAAGAAGCGAAAATGTTGCCTCTTTTCCTTCATGTAGACCGAAACAGATTATGCCGTCCCATGCTGCGCGGTACAGCATATGATAGCCAATGTTATTTGAATGCGGCACTCCGCCTTTTTCCATTATTTTATACATTTCACTGCGCTTAAGCTGATTGCCACCTTCAAGCGCCTTTGAAAAAAGAGATTCTACTTTTTTTATGATTTCAGGGGAAAGGCCAAGGTGACTGTCGCGTAATTTTCCTGTTTTTATAAGCCTGGGGCCAAAGAGCTGCAACATCTGCAGTATATCTGATGAAGATGCAAAATGAATAGTGCCCCTCATGAGCCATGTTCTGATTATTTTCTTGCTTGCTATTGCAGATTCGACATCTGATTTTGTTGTGCCTTCTTTGCAACGAAGCCCTATTGCCCAGAGAGCTGCCTGATAATCCTGCGCCTGTATTGCGCCCATCGTAAAAACCGTATCTTCCGGATTCATGCTCCTCTTTACTGCAGATATGCGCTGATTGATGAGTCGGGTTTGGGTAATCATGTCTGTGTTAATTAGCATCACCGGATAAAGCTTTGTTAACATACCTGTCTTTCATTTTATATATGTGATATCCCCACAGCTAAAGCATGGTCATTGAACTGCTATTCTTTTCGTAATGTTATCATGCCGTATCTTTCTGTGTGTATATAATTGCCTATGAACCTCTCCAACTTTCCTTCGTTAAGCCCTCTTATCATCGCCGGTATCTTACTGTACTGCCTGCCATCGCCGTACATCAGTTCCATGTCTGTTATCTTCGTAGCAGTATCTAGTGAATCATCAGAGTCCATATAGTACTTTATGGCAAGGCCTGTTTTGACTGTAGTAAGTTCCTCCCTGCTTATCCTGCTCTCTTTCAGATTCCTAAATTCATCAATCATTATCCTCTTTATCCTGTCAAGCTTTGCAGGCGGACCTCCTGCAGAAGCAGAGAGGTAGCTGAATGTACCATATGCGTTGTATTCTACGCTCGGGTCGTAGGATAGACCATGAATCTCCCTTATCTGGTCATACAGCCTGTTGTTTAGTACGTTAGCTACGGCACGCATTGCCACATATTCGTCTAACCTTGATTTGTTTATACCGTGGCATCCGAAGCCGATTGCCACCTCCCCTCTCTCGATGTCCTTTCTTTTCATCATTATGCCCTTCGTGCGTTTGTTTAGCACCAGACTATCTCTCTTAGGGCTCCTAAATTCGCGCTCGAAGTCGCCAAGGTAGTCCTTTGCCAGCATTGTTCCTGTTTCTGCAGTTATGCCTCCACTTATAACCATGACAGCGTTTCCTGGGTTGTAGTGGGTTTCATACGCATCTCTTATGTTCTGCAGGCTTATGTTGTTCTCTAATGAACTTATGCTTTCAGGAATTATCGAAGGTCTTTCCTCGAACAGAGCGCGGGGCATGTTGTCATATACAAGAGAATTAGGGTCTTCTCTCCTCATTGCTATCTCGTGGACAATTGTGCCAAGCTCATGCTTGAATTCCTTCCTTGAGAACTTTGGCCGTTTAACCATATCTGAGATAAGGTCCATCGCATTTTTTACGTAGCGCCTGTGTACCTGAGCTTCATACATGGTGGTCTCAAAATCTGTTTCTGCATTGTAATAGATGTTGTACTTTCGTGTTATCTCGTTTATCTGGGACCAGTTCCTTCTCTCTGTTCCCTTGAAGAGCATGTGTTCCAGATAATGGGCCAGACCTTCATGATCCCTGCCTGCATCCATTGAACCAAAGTTGAATCCTATGACTATGCTTACTGCTTCCAGACTCTCCTTTGGCGCAATAAGCACGCGCATGCCGTTGCTCAAGGTTCTTTTATAGATTTTCATTCCAACTAAGTTTGATCAGGCAACTTTCATTAACCTTTTAGTTTGAGTTTTGGCCTGGAAGAATGGAAAGTGACCGATAATAGTAGATAATTGAGACTTGAGCCTGTTTCTGAAGCATATACTCATAATAAAAATCTTGCTCTGCCTAATTAGTAGTATATAATGGTGATTTTGTGGCAAAAAGACAACATGTTAGAAACAGCAAAGCTGGAGTTTCTACCGGCTATGCTCGCAGAAAAATGCATGGGCCTGTTGGTTGGCTATACTTGGTTGCAGGAATAGTCCTAGTGTTCATTGCATATTTTGTAGATCCTCAATTGATAGCAGCACTCATTTTCTTTGTGATAGGATTGGGCTTGCTGGTTGCAGGGTTTGGCATGATGGGAGTCAGATGTGCACCTCTTTGCAACTGGTTCTGCGACGGTAATTGTGGCACAGTCCACTGATTTAATTTTTAGGATAAGAGGCATGGCAAAGCCATGCTCCTTTATGGTGGCAGGGAGAATTTGCAGATTCTTTTTCTCCCGCAATTCCACCCTACTTTTTATGAATATTTTACTGCGGTTTCTTTTGTATCATATTGATCTGTGAACCAAAAAGTCAACTAGTTGCTTCATTCTGTCTTTTGCAGTTGATTCAGGGAGCAGTTTGTCCACATCTTCCCATGCCTTTTTGATTAGTTTCTCGGCAATCTTGCTTGAATACTCCTTTGACCCATACTTGTCTATTATCATAATTGCCTCTTTTATTAGAACATGATCCTTCGTATGCATCTTCAGTATCTCTGCAAGCCTGCTCTTGTCAGCTTCGCTCGCTTCTTTCATCACATGCAGAACCATCAGAGTTATTTTTCCCTCTGATATGTCATCGCCGACACCGCCTTTTCCTTCTGAAAGCTTGCCTTCAGTTATGTTAAGTATATCGTCCTGTATCTGGAAGGCTATGCCTATTGTTGCACCAAATCTTCCCATTATGTCAACAGTCTTGTCATCTGCCCCTGCAAGAGCCGAACCTAGTTCACATGCAAATCTTGATAGGACGCCAGTCTTGTCATGAGCCATTTGCAGGTATTTTTCTTCCGTTATGGTCTTTGGATCTACAAGTCCGCCGTGCCATGCTATGTCTATCGCCTGGCCCAATGAGACTCTTGTCATATTCTTCACGTATATGGAAACTGCCCTGTTTTTCTTGTCGATTGTGAGTTTCGGGCTGTCTATCAGTGCGACCATTGGGAAGAAGTACATGAAATCACCTAGATTTGTCGCTATGTCTATGCCGAACTTCACGTGCAACGCATCCGCATTTCTCCTTTTTGGGGAATTGTCCTCTATGTCATCGTGGATAAGTGTTGCATTATGTATTACTTCAGGTATTATCGAGAACTCTATATACTCTTTTGGATCCTTGCCAAGCGCCTCTAGGGTCAGCATTGTTAGCGCAGGTCTCCATCTTTTTCCGCCAAGATCAAGAAGATACCAGGCCGGCTCCAGGATGCTTTTTGTCATTGCTTCGGGGTCGTATTCATAGCTGCTTCTGCCCAGAAGGCTTTCGATATACCTGCTTGATGACTTTTTCTTCAGATACGTTTCAAGTTCCTGATTTACAATCTTTGAATTTTCCTTAAGATACTCTTCAAAACTATCCATGCATATGCCTCGTGTTACTTGATTAGAACTATTATAGATTAACTTAGGGTATTAAGAAGTTAGCCATAAATACGTCAAAACCTGTATGATAATGTTTATATCTTGAATGTTTCCATAGTGTTAATATTGGTTTTATTATGGCAAAGGTAGTTGTAAAGGATGAATTTACAAATCTTGGCAAGAAGAGCAAGGAGCAGGTAACCACCTTGATAGTATCCGCATTTGGGCTTGTGGCAGCTCTTGCATGGAATACTGCAATACAGGGTGTGTTTGTGCTTGTATTTGGAAAGACAAGTTCAGTAGCAGCAATGCTTGGATACGCTGTTTCTGTTACCATAATCGCCGTGATAGTTACAATCTATCTTTCTAGAGTAAGTTCCAAATGACTAAGCTTTCCTTGTCTTTTTAATTGCGGTTTTGTATATTATGTAGAAGAGAAGCAGTAGCAGAGCAATCGAAGACATTGCAATATACAGGTTGCTTGACGATAACAGGTAATATCCAAAGAGCATTAAGACGATGTCCCATATTGCACTCCCGATCAGTGAGTATATAAAGAATTTTTTGAAAGGCATCCTTGCAAAACCTGCGGGAAAGCTGATCAGACCTCTGAGCACAGGAATCATCCTTGAGACGAATACTGCGAAGCCGCCATTTCTGTTGAACCAGTCATCGAAAGCATCAATATTCTCTTTCTTTATATGGAACAGATGCAGGTGCTTGTATACTACGTCCTTTCCTACAACATATCCTATGACATAGTCTATCACTACCCCAACCATATTGCCTGCGAGTATCGCCATGGCAGCTATATAAAAATTGAATGTTCCTTTTGCAGCGAGATATCCGGCTATAGGGGCTATTATCTCACTTGGGATTGGAAGCGAAGCTCCTTCAAGTACCATCATCCAGAAAAGGCCGAAGTAGCCGTAAGAGGCAAGCAGACCGTTGATATACGCCGTGCTGAAGATTGTCTGAATCAGTACAATTGTTTGGAACATTTTTTCACATCTAGATTATTAATCTGCAGATTACGCTTTTTTACGCACTGTCAGAATATAGAGTATGACTATTGCAATTATCAGTATTGCAGCCACTAATATTAGAAAATTGAACTGTCCTTGCCCTGAAGCTGTTGTCGTTGTAGAGTTCTGAGTGCCGTTCTGGCCAGGTATTGTATATAAAAGCGAGGTTGTTCCGATAGTCGTAGTGGCGTTAGCTGTTGTAACGTTTTCTGGAATGGTTGTGGTGGTGAAGTTTGTCGGCACCTGCACTCCGGTCTGGGCTGTGCCTGCGTCTGCCTGCGTACCAAACCACTCTGCCTCTATAAGCCATAACCCATTAGTATAGACATATGTGGCTGAGTAGGGTATCTGGAGAGTATGCGTCAAGTCGCTTGATACGAACCATACGTCTCTGTTGACGCTGTACACGGTTGCGTTTATTCGAACTGTGCTTGAATTTTTTATGTAGAAAGTGTAGGGTGTGCCAAATGAGGTCACGTTTTCCAATGCTGAGGTTATTCCAGATTGGCCATAATATGTATTGCTGAAGTTAGTGTAATTCATATTGACAAATATGAAAGGGGTTGATATGTAGCTCCCTAGAGTCGCATTAATGTTTCCCGCAGCTATTTCCTGTATGTGGGTATTTGACATATTGGCAAGAGTTTGCGTAACATTTGACTGCGCAAGAACTATTGTAGATGCAAGAATCAGTGCCATAAGCGGTGCAGAAATCTTCATTGAACCATTGATTTGACTTATTTAAAGATGTTTAATAACTTATATAAAGATATTAAATTAGATTTGGTGCTCAGATGCCCATATAGTGCGTAAAGCTTACTAATAAGTACTGGGGCTCTTCTTCAAAGTCGTTGAACATGCAGTAACTGCAGGATGGAAAGCTAGTACCATGAGTAACTCCGGTTCAAATGATAAAATATATTTGATGTGGAGAAATTATGGCTCTAGGGAAGCAAAGACGAGGTGTTGCGTATCGTTGCAGCAAGCTGTGGAAATTCCAGCAAAATATATGCCTTAGAGCGTTAAACACGTTTTTTCTGATGAAGGAGGTTTGGCGGGAGGGAGATTTGAACACCCGATCTCTAGATTTCTAAGGTCATAGCCTAAAGGCTCATTACTCATCATGCTATGCATATGAGTCTAGCGCTCTAACCAGGCTGAGCTACCCCGCCTTCGGAGTTATTTGAATGCTAAAGTTATTTAGCTTTGTACCTTTAAATCAAAAGCTTATATATAATAAATGATATTATATTTTTACTTCATGGCCTTGGTAGTGTAATGGTTAGCATAGAGGACTGTGGATCCTCAGGACCGGGTTCGATTCCCGGCTTAGGCCCTTCTGATTCTGCAATTTTTGCGTAATCCACAGATATTTTGCAGAGGAAATTTCTTTGTGGGCCCATATAACTATTTAAAGCCGATTATCTGCTTTCGGCTTTAGCGATAAAAGCAGTTTCTGATTTTGCTTTAAAAAGGTTCCGTGATACAATAGGTAGTGGTCTTGTAATTTCAAGATACAACATGTGGTATAGGGGGCGAATTCATGGAAAAAGAAGGGAAAACTGATTTTGTTGAGAAAACTGCTGTGGAGAGAACTGTTACTGTAATTCCTAAGGAGACGTATGATTTCTTCAAGGGAGATGAGATACGTTCAAGAGTATTCTATGAGAAGTATGCTTTGAAGGATCTTGACGGAGCAATGGTTGAGAAGACCCCTGACCAGATGTGGTCAAGAGTTTCCAAGGTCATAGCTGAGGTTGAAGCTAGTCCTGAGAAGAGAGCGGAGTGGTATGAGAATTTTAAATGGCTTCTTGAGGATTTCAGGTTCCTTCCTGGAGGCAGGATACTCTTTGCAGCAGGGCAGCAGAGGAAATCTACCTTGTTAAACTGCTATGTTATACCGGTAAAGAATGATTCTATAGAGGATATATTTGAATGGTGCAAAGAAGCTGCAAGAACATACAGCTATGGCGGCGGAGTAGGCACTGACATAAGTATACTTAGACCTAGGAACAGCCCTGTAAACAATTCTGCTGTGTTTTCAACAGGCTCTGTTTCATTCATGAACATATTCAGCGAGACCACGCATACGATAGGTCAGCATGGAAGAAGGGGAGCGCTGATGATAACGATAAGTGTTGATCATCCAGACATACTTTCTTTCATACAGGTGAAGAGGAACCTTGCGAATGTGAGGTATGCGAACATAAGCGTTAAGATAACCGACGAGTTCATGCAGGCTGTGAAGGATGATAAGGACTTCGTGCTCAGGTATGAGAACGGAGTTGTGGGCAAGGTCACCAGAACAGTAAGGGCAAGGGAGCTTTGGAATGAGCTTGTCAATTCAGCCAGGGATTGGGCAGAGCCCGGACTTATATTCTGGGATACTGTCAAGAAGTACTCTCCAAGCGAATACAATGGAATGGAGGTCGTTGGGACGAATCCGTGCTCAGAGCAGCCTTTGCAGCCTTATGGAGCGTGTGACCTAGGCAGCCTGAACCTCTCCGCGTTTGTCTCAGGGGCATTCACTGACAATGCAAAGATTGAATGGGAGCAGTTGGACAAGGCAGTCAGATACGGGGTAAGATTCCTTGATGATGTTCTTGACTACAACGATTCCAGGCATCCGCTGAAGCAGCAGTCGGAAGCTGCAAGGAACAGCAGAAGAATAGGGTTGGGCATAACCGGACTTGGAGACATGCTCGTAAAGCTCAGGATAAGGTATGATAGTGAAAGAGCGCTTGCCTTTATTGATGAAATGTTCACAAGGATAAAGGATAGAGCATATATGGAAAGCGTGGAGATAGCGAAGGAAAAAGGGTCGTTCCCGTTGTTTGACGCTCAGAAACACCTGTCAATGCCATTCATACAGACATTGAACAGTGATATCAAGAGTAACATAGAGAAGCATGGAATAAGGAATGTTGCTGTTCTTACAGTTCCACCTACTGGCAGCATCTCGGTGCTTGCAGGAACATCCAGCGGCATAGAACCAATATTCGCATTCAGCTACACAAGAAGATCTGAGTCCTTAAGCCAGGAATACTATAAAGTATATCATCCTCTTGCCATGGAGTACATGCGATTGCACAATATAGCTGATGAGGATAATCTTCCTGACTTCTTCGTTCCCGCGCACAAGATAGACGCCGAGTTCAGGGTAAGGATGCAGGCTACCATACAGAAGCATATAGACAGCGCCATATCCTCAACCGTGAATCTGCCTAATGATGTATCGGTAGATGATGTAGGAAAGATATACATGCAGGCATGGGAATCCGGATGCAAAGGAATAACGGTTTATAGAGAGGGTTCAAGGGAAGGAATTCTCATAACTGAGGAACAGCAGAAGAAGAAAGAACAGGAGCTGCAGAAGAAGGAGCAGAAACAGGCCGAGGATCTCGCATGGAGAAGAGAGGTGGTCCTTAGCGGACAGACGATGAAGGTAACGTTGCCTAATGGCAGCCCGATGTATCTCACCGCTAACTTCGACAACACCTCCATACGAGAAGTCTTCATAAACCTTGGCAAGACCGGCAGCGAAGAGAAGAGCTACGCTGAGGCAATTGGCAGGCTGATAAGCAAGTTCCTGCAGCAGGGTGGAGACGTGCGGGAGGTAATAGATAGCCTCAAGGGCATAAGAGCCAACTCAGCCATAGGATGGGATCATGGAATGAAAATATACAGCGTGCCTGACGCGATAGCCAAGAGCATAGAGATACTTGCAGGAATAACTGCTCCTGCGGTTGCGAAGAAGCTTCTGGAAAGCGAACCTGCAAATATGATAGACGGCAGGCAGGATGTGATAAAGAATGTGCATGGCATAAAGCCGGAGAAGTGTCCCTCATGCGCCGAGATGACCCTTGTAAACGAGAATGGTTGCATAATCTGCAAGTCCTGCAGCTTCACGAAGTGCGAGTAATCGCACCTATTTCTTTTCCTTCTTTTCCTTTTTTTCTTTCTTCTTTCCCTTCTCGAATAGCTGCACAACCCTCATGAACTCTTCAGGAGAGTCAAAATTCTTGTAAACGCTAGCAAAGCGTATGTAAGCTACAGAGTCAAGCTTGAATAGCTCCTTGACGACCATGTCCCCTATGGCGCTAGACTTTATCTCTTTTATCTCATTGCCGTTTATCTTTGCCTCTATCTTATCGACAACCCGGTCCATAGCCTCCCTGCTTATCTTTCGCTTCTCGCATGCCTTCATTATTCCGCTCAGCACCTTGTCCCTGTTGAAGGATTCCCTTGTATTGTCTCTTTTTATTACTGTGACGCCTGCAAAGTCCGGCTTTTCGTAAGTTGTGAACCTGTGCTTGCAGTCTGTGCACTGCCTTCTCCTTCTTGTGCTCGATTCGTTTGGAACCTCTCTGGAATCGATCACTTCAGTGCTGTCGTTTCCACAATAAGGGCATCTCATGTGATCATTTTGTTATTATTTCACAGCCGTCTTTCTGCACTATCAATGACTTCTCAGCCTGCACCACCATTCCCCTGCCCTTCTCTATAAGACCAGGGAACGGCTCCAACGCTCCTGCATTGATGAGCTCTGCTAAGCCTCTTCTTATCTTGAAGTCATCGAGCTCTTCCAGCGCCCTTGAAAGCCATCTTGCAGCAAACGGATAAGTGACGAAATTATCTTCGATAAACGAGTCGACTATTCGCGCCTCGGTCGATCTGGTCAGGCATTTGGCCGTTTTCTGGAATATTGCCGTGTAGGTGCTGTCCTCGACCTGGCCTCTTCCTGTCGTGAGGAAGGGCTCTATGGCAATCAGCTGCCCCTCTTCCAGCTTCGTATTGTCTCCGTTGTCGTAATTAGGTATAAATATATCGGCATGCAGGTCTGTCTCGCTTATGCCATGGCCTCCAAGATTCTTTATTGGTTTGAAGCCATGCTTTGTCGCCGTGTTTTCTATCTCTTTGCCTATATCTCTTAGCTGCCTTCCTACCTTAACCGCAGATATAGCATTTGAAAGGGCCTCTTCTACAGCTTCCACGAGCTTTGCATGCTTGTTTGACAGGTCAATGGTTATAGCACAATCTGTGAGCAGAGTACCCTTCCTTGCCCCAAGGTCCACCTTTATCAGGTCGTTGCCTGAGAACACGCTCTTGTCATCTGTTTCCGGGGTGAAGTGCGCTGCTTGCTCGTTTATCGAGAGGTTTACAGGAAATGCAAGCTGGAAGCCCTTTGCTTTCATCGACTCCTCTATCTCTTCTGCTGCCTCAAGTATGCTCTTACCTGGCTTGATTATACTCTTTGCAAGTGCAAGAGCCTCTGCCGATGCCTTGCCTGCATCCTTCAGGCTATTAATCATTTTGTCATCCATTTTACAACCTCACAGTCTCTTTTGCACGCCTCCGCCTTTGAGCTCTTCCTCGCTGAACCCCAATTCCTTCAGTATCTTAAGTGTTGCAGGAACCACTTGGTGGTTTATGTAGTAGTCAGGGTCGTACGAGTCTGCCAGCTCATCAATCTCCGCCTTTTCCGATATGGTATTTCCGCTTCTGGTTATTATATAACCTATGGTTGCGCCTTCGACCTCTTCCTTTGTCTTTGCGCCTTTCTGGATTGCCTTGATTGCTGCTGCAAGCTCCGGAGATTTCGCATCGTATTTGTCTATGCCTTTCCTGAGCTGAGTGTAGATTATGAGATCCTTCAATTCTACTCTTCCTTCACGCAGCCTGCTCAATACATCCTTTACTATCTGTATCGCCTTCTCCTTGCTCCCTTCCTTAAGTATAGCTTCCAGCACCTCCTTCTGAGTTGTCCTTGCAACGTTTGACCAATCCCTTCTTACAAGCTCGAATCCCTTTATCTTGACCCTGCCGGCTTCTGAAAGCAGGGCGTATTTCTTCTTCGCTCCGGCAGAGTCGCTGCCTTTTTTGCCTACGAATACTCCCCTTACATAAAAATCTTCCAGCTCGAGCTCCATGGTTTCAGGCAGTTTCGAGTTTATGTCATTGAGGAATTTCATCGCCTCTTCCTTGCTCTTGGCCTGCGCCTGCAGGAAGATGCTGTCCGTATCTCCGTAAAGAACCTTGAACCCCGCCTTCTCTGCCTCGTCTATAGTCATGGTAATATAGGATCTGCCATAAGCAGTTACGCTTGCTGCGCAGTTCCTGGAATACCATCTTGACCTTGCATATCCCAGATAGCCGTAAAACGAGTTTGCCAATATCTTCAGTGCACTTGATCTTGCGGCAAGCGTCTGATTATCAGGATCCTTTTTGTATGCAGTCTTTATGTCCTTCCTGTCGTCAAGAAGTTTCTTCAGTGCCTTTGGTATGATCCCTACAGGCTGGGACATGAATCTTATGCCGTTTGGCGATTCGCTCGCCTTTCCTGAATACGCCTTGTCCGCAATGGTTGAAGGATCTATATTATGGGAGATTATTATTGACGGGTACAGACTCCTGAAGTCGAATACTATTATGTTATCATATATGCCGGCTTCCGGGGTCTTTACAAATGCGCCCTCTATCGGATTCGACATGCGGTCGCTTATCTCATACTGCGAAGGCTTATTCGGCACAATCTCGTTGTTGTCAGAAGCATATCTCATAAGAAGCGCTTCCACCAGCTGCCCGGTTGTCGATACCGCATTCTCGGCAAGAGTGAGTCTCGAAACCTTTGACGTCTCTATCTGCAGGTTTATGAAAAACTCATACAGCTTGTTAAGAGTCACAGAATCGCTTAAAGAATAATCGGCAAGCTCCTCCAGATCAGCATCTGAACCGTCCCATATCTGCCATATGTTGCTCTTGTCCACCGTTATCTTCGTATCGCCGCTTATCGCCCTGTAGACTTCGGATAATGTGAACCTGTTTATCTTAATCAGCTTCTCTGATGCGCCGACTATTGAGACAAACCTAGCTACATTGTACACATCAAGGTTTATCCTGCCTGGAATGCGTATCGCTTCCAAAAGGCCGTGATGCTCCTGCCTCACATCTTCATCGTATCTGCCTATGTGGAAGCTTATGCCGTTCTTCTCGGCTCTCTTCATAAGGTACGGGATGTCAAAGTTTGAGGAGTTGTATCCAGACAGTATGTCGATGTCTTTTTCCTTTATCAGCTTTACAAAAGCCTGTATCATCTCCTTCTCATTCGCAAAGGTCTTCACGAACTGCCTGTTTATCTTCTTGGTGGTGAGCACGGCTGCCTCTCCGTCCGTATAGTAGCTTATCATTATTGCAGGGTCCTTGTCAGGCCTTGGGACCACCGATGGATTGTAGGTCTCTATGTCGAAGCACATGTAGGTAAGCCCTTTTTCTAGCTTGTACTCCTTTTCAGCTTCCTTTATGCTGTCAAGCACAAGCTCTCCTTCCTCTTCGTGGACCTCTGCGGAGACTCCGTGCAGCGGGTTGAGCCGCTTGTCTATCAGGTATCTCTTCCAGTAGAGAATATCGTATTCGTATGACTCGCCGAATTCTGAGAGCACCCTGCTTATATCCGGAACGCTCCTGGAGTTGTTCACCTCTACTTCCAGTATCGCCTTTTCCTTTCCTAAAAGAGTCATGGTCTTTCTTGTGACCTTGTGTATTGCTATCTTACTGCCTTGCTTGTCCATGAAGGACATCTTTTCCATAGAAGAAGTGTCGACGTTGCTGTTGTACGGAACAAGCCTGAAGTGGGGATAGAATTCCTTGTCAAGTATGGAGTATACGCCTTCGTTGTTCTTCAGAGTAAGACGGATTATGCTCCTGCCTGCAGATAAAACATAGTCTATATCAATAAGGACTCCCTGTAACATCATAGCCTCACCTGCGGCTGTCCGTTCCTGTCAAGCTGCTGGTTGAATTTGCCGGTTATTTTTCCTGAAGGCGTGCTCTTGAGAGTGGTAGCGGAGCTACAAAGCCCATAGAGTATGCAACAAGCGTTCCTCTTGAACCGCACTCGAAGTTTAGCATGTTTATTACATCCTCTGCAAAGTTTATAGGAAGCGTCTTCTTGTCCTTCCACATGCTCACTATCTCTTCAGTATCCTTCTTGCTCTCCTTGGAGACTATGTTTCCCTTTATCTCTAATCTGCCTATGTTCTTTGAGCCTTCCTGGCCTTCGTAATCTGTAGTAAACGTGAACTCTACGTTGACGTTCTCCTTGTCAACTTTCACTTCATCAAAGTTGATATTGAACTTCATGTTCGCTATCAGATCCTTGTGCTCTCTTTTGGCTTCTACTCTTTGTATGTTTACTTCCGTTATCATAAAAACACGTACAGGTATAATACGTTAAATATTATTAACCTTTTGCTGGACGTCAGTCTTCTTTATATTTAACAGTATAGATATGCAATAGTCTTTTGGGCATGTGGCGCAACTTGGATAGCGCATCTGGCTTCGGACCAGATGGTTACGGGTTCAAATCCCGTCATGCCCGAACATTAGTGTTAAAAAGTTTGCCGATGCTTGTTAATACGGTTGTAATGAAAGGCGGGTTTTTCTATAACAACAGGCTCTTCCTAAAGACTGCAATACGCATAATATTCGGCATAGTCTGGCTTATTGATGGAGCCTTCAAGTTCCTGTTCGACAGCCCTGCCACTTTTACACAGATGGTTCAAGCTGCAGGAGTCTCACAGCCTGCATTTCTAATGCCATGGTTTAATTTCTGGGCAGGCGTTGTCGGGCAAACTCCACAGTTCTGGTTCTACCTCATAGCCATATCTGAGACTTTGCTGGGACTTGCGCTGATATTCGGATTCGTGAGAAAGATTGCATATTCTCTCGGATTGTTCCTCAGCCTCATAATATGGGCAGTGCCAGAAGGCTTCGGAGGAGCTTACGGCCCAAGCTCGACAGACATAGGCACAGGCATAATCTATGCTATAGTATTTCTGGCACTTATTCTGATAAATACTGAATTCGGAATCAGTAGATACTCGCTTGATGAGTGGCTTGAGGGCAAGATAAGCTGGTGGTACAAACTTGCAGAGTTCGGAGACTACTCTGCCAGGTCAGCAAAGAAAAGAAGATAACCGCATGGTCTTAGAAGTCTCGCATTATTCTCCTTCTGCTTTTGCTGCTTGCGAGTAGTGTTGGATTACTGCATTACGTGCCATAACTGTTGGTAACATAGAAGCTGTTGCAATGCTGGCGCATGTGCATTTGATTTCCGATTCTGTTGTTGAAATGAATTGCAGGTATGGAGGTGTTTGCAGAAAAGACATAAATACCGTTTTTGCACGTTTATCTTGTGGTTTTATGACGCTGATTAATATCAATCACTCTAACAGAGTTAATGTGCAGAAGGTTGCAGAGGCAATAAATAGATCCGGAACTGTCAAGCCGAAGGGCTTCGTTAGGGAGTTAAGAGATGCTGGAATGGTCGTATTGAACAATAACAATCATGGTTGTGTGCAGGTATTGAATCCTGACAGCGGTATGAAGGGCCATGTCAACATGAACGGGGAGGGCTTGAATAAGGCATATAGGCTCAAGCTTGCGCATACTCTAGGGTTGGCATTAAGAGGAGAGACTGATTAGATTAGCGCCCGAGTAGGGTGAAGTTCATAGACCTTATGCATTTGCTCCTCTTCATCTCTGCGAAGAGTTTCTTTATCCTCTGCGCGTCAGCTGCCATGTTCAGCATATCAAGGCATATCGTGCCGTTGTGCTGATGCACAGTCACCTTGATCTCATTCTCGAAGTCGTGCAATATGCTTGAGACATGGTTCTTTTCAGTGTCCTTATAGGTTATTACAAACACTACGTTGTGTTCGCCTTTAAGAGATTCTAAGACATTGTATTCGCTCAGAAGGAGGTCTATCGTTGATCTCAGCATCTTTGACCTGCTTTTGAAGCCAAGGCTCTCCTGTATCTCGTTCAGTTCCTGCAGTGTTTCCTTGTCCAAAGATATGCTCATTATCTCCATGATGCCACTTTATTAATAGTATCAATCTTTTTTTGATATAGTTAATAATAAATATCGTAATATTTATTAACATATAAGCCCTATTAGCACTCTTTAGTGTGATTATACGGATAGGAGAAATGTCGCAGTGGCAATGGCAGGAACCATCCTGTTGTTAGTTCTGCTCTTCACGATAACGCCTGCAGGCACTGCCATCTCAAATGAGATACAGTATGTGCTTAACCCATCTGACAACCTTGCCCTTGGTACAATACTGGTTATTGCGCTGATACTGGGTATAATGCATGGTGCTACTCCTGATGAGCACACCTGGCCCATAACATTCAGTTATGCAATCGGCAGCTACAGCACAAGAAAAGGTATGAAGGCAGGTTTTGCCTTTTCTGCAGGCTTTACAATACAAAGGGCTATACTCACCACTCTAGGATTCCTAGGGCTTGCTGCCATATACAAAGTATACAATCTTGACGGGCCTGTGTATGTCATTGTTGGGATAGTCATGGCTGTGGCAGGTTTTTACATACTGAACAAGAAACTCTATCTGCATCTTGATATAGGAAAACGGTTGATGGGCGGAGAGCACCATACTGAACATGCGGAACGAGTACCCATACATGAAGCTGGGCCGAAGAATGTTTCGCTTAAAATGGCCGTAGTACATGGCCTGATAGCAGGATGGGGATTCGGAGCGTATTCTACGATAATAACATTCATACTTGCGCCACAGGTTCCTGGACTGATATATGCGCCTCTGGTAGGCATGATGTTCGGGATAGGCACGATGATCATGCAGATAATCTTCGGCGCGCTGTTTGCTAATCTTGCAAGGATAAAGAAGCTGAGTGAAGAGCAGATAAAGCATGTGGGGCGCATGACAGCAGGAAGGACACTCTATTATGGAGGTATTGCATTTGCAATCATAGGCCTGCTGATAATTCTCTTCCCGTTGATAGACAACTTTGCATTAAGCACCGGGAATCCCATACCTAACCTTGATTCCATAACAATTGCAACGGTTCTTGTACTGATAGTAGTAGGCGCAATAGGATTTGGTAACCTTGCAATTGAATTGCGAAAGATATTGAAATACAAAAACGTAAGAGGAACCTAATCATATTGCATGCTCTTTCTTGAGCATGGCCATTTTCTTCTTCGTTCCTCCAGGAGCAGAATACTTCCCTATTCTGCCATCTGATTTTATCACCCTGTGGCATGGGATAGCAGGTGCCAGCGGATTCATCTTCATTACAGCTCCTACAGCTCTTGCTGCACCAGGATAGCCGGCCATTTCCGCTACCTGCTTATAGGTTCGTGTCTGGCCTTTAGGAATTGAGGAGGTTGCGAGCAGGACCTTCCTCTGAAAATCAGTAAGACTATAAGCTCCAAGTTTCCTAATCGTTTCCTTCCTGTCCATGAAATTACTATGAAAGAATTTTGTTTAGTCCAGGTACAGTCTCAAGTGAGTGATCCTGCTCCAGCTGCTTGTAAAGCATGTACATTATTCCGACTGTAAGAAGCACTCCCATGCCTGTTCCTACGGCGCCAGTAAGGGTTGCCATTGCTGCGAGAAGGCCTACGAATATGCTTCCGAGAATTGTTATTGTAGGTATGTATTTGTTGAGCACGTTCTCTGTTATCCTAGGATCCCTTCTGAATCCAGGTATCTGCCATCCTACGCTCTGCAGCTGTTCGGCTACGTTCTTCGGGCTCTGCCCGGTCATCTCTATCCAGAATCTTCCGAATATGACGCAGAGAATTATCAGCACTAACGTGTAGGTTATGATGTGTATCCATTCAGGCACGTATATCAGACCTCCTGTCGGTAGGTACAATGGGCTCACACCAGTTGCAAGGTATGAGAAGTAGGGCCCGTAGCCACCGATTCCCCCATAGCTGCTCGAGTATGGAAGAGGGAAGTTAGGAGATATCAAGTATACTATTCCTCCTACAAGATTGTTCGTCAGCCCCCCACTAGAGGAAGGAACTTTTTGATAATAAGCAATGAAGTGTGCAAGCGGAGCTAACCCTCCGGAAACTCCTGAAAGGAAGCCGAACCACACAGTAAGGCTGAGTATCAGCGACGTTGCAAGTATTACAGGCAAAACGCTTACGTAGAGGAATGGTATTGGAAGTCTTCCGCCTACTCCGCGCAGCTGGCTGAATGCGAGAGGCACCTCCACATTTATGTCGTATGCGTATATGCTAACCAGCATGACTAATACTGAGAAGAATAATGGGCCAAATGCAAGTATTGCATTAGGTATTGCAGTTGCACCTCCTGCAGCTATGGCCTGCAGAGCCTCGTTTCCTAAAATGTTTATC
>DAHUYR010000019.1 GCA_027315135.1 Microcaldota archaeon | reverse complement strand
TCGATGTTGCTGCAGAGTACTCTGAGAGATTTGTCAATCTATTTGAAAATAAGACAGATCCTGCAGTTAGAAGAGTTGTTTTATCCAAGTTTTTAAATAGGTTGAATGCTCGCCATTGAAGCAAATAGATTATTTATTCTTTACATTGTATGTTAGTTAGATATTAGTTAGCTGTATTCTGCATTTGGTGATTCTATAAGCGAAAGTATTAAGGAAAAGAGGAAGAGGCTGCTTGAAAATGCAAAGGTAAACGTTAGCGAGGCCTATGGGAAGATGGACCACTCGGTCATACAGGCATTCTCGACATTTACAGAGAATGAACGGATGATAAACCTGATGAATGAGAAGCTTGAGGAATGGTATAGCATGTACTTCCCTGAGCTGAAGACAGGAAGCCCGAAGAGCTATGCTACCTTTGTAATTGAATATGGCAAGGAGAAGAAGGCTGCAGATGAGAAAGGATTGGAGAAGATATTCAGCGAGTACGCAAAGCATGTGGCAAAGATTGCTAATGAGAGCATGGGCGCAGATCCTGATGATAAGGAGTATGCTTTGATAAAGAGAATTGCGGAACAGGAGCTGCAGATGATAGAACTGAATGACAAGATCCTTGAATACATAAAAGAAAGCGCGGAGAGGCTTATGCCGAATGTTACTGCAATGATAGATTACAAAGTTGCTGCAGAGCTGCTTACAAAAGCAGGCTCTGTGGAGAAACTTGCCATGATGCCTGCGAGCACCATACAGCTTCTTGGCGCAGAGAAGGCACTCTTCAAGCACCTGAAATTCGGTTCCAAACCGCCTAAATATGGAGCCCTGTTCAAGTTGCAGGAGATTGCAAATGCAAACAGGGAGGACCGCGGAAGAATTGCACGTGTCTATGCGACAAAACTAGCAATTGCAGCAAGGGCTGACGCTTTTTCAAAGAACTACATAGCAGACAGGCTTAACGAAGACCTGAAAAAGGCGCTGACTCGGAACAAGAAGCATGATAATAATCAAAAGCAGTGATTCCGAATCTGTAAGAATTTGAGTTTGTAGGTTTTATGTGGCATTATTTGGTATTTTACCATTCCCCGCCTTCATAGTAATCTTTGCCCATTTGCCTTGCCTCCTCAATTTCGCGCCTCACCAAGGACTGGAATCCTGCATCACTCATATGCATTTCCTTTTTAGCGTTTGCAGGTGCGCTGCTTTTTAGCACTCTTATGAGAATGTCAGAGTAGCTCTCATCAGGACTTTTCCTCTTTTCTTCAAGCATGTTTAATGCATCTTTTGATAAGGGTACCTTTTTTGAAGTATCGCTTACCATACGTCTTGCCATTTAATCACATTTAGATCAGGGTTCTTCTTATATAAAAATGTGAGGTCTGCCTTAATTAGGAGGTTGACATCCGCATATGATTACCAATTTCAATGTATATAGTACATCCTATCTGATAAGCCATAAGATATGCGATCAGACGTTGTCTTATGACTTATAAGTTCCTAGGAGACTCTTCACTGCTGATTTCCGATGACAAAAAAGAGAGAGAATGTCCTCAAGGCTTATTTGAATGTGAAGGTATTTAATTTGTCAAGTCCCTACTTAATGGATAGTCAGTGGTTTGCACAAAAATGTTTTAAGCCCAATCTGCACCAGGTATGGTTTGTATGGAGGATAAGGAGTTCGACAGGCTGCTAAAGATAACAAGACTCAGAGTCAGTGATGGGGAGCGCAGCATGATAAAGAAGGATGTTGAACAGGTCATAGCTTATTTTGATGAGGTGTCTGCGGTTGATGCAGGCAAGGAGCAGGAGCGCTATCCTGCTGCTATTCCTGGAAGATTCAGAGAGGATGTAATATCCTCTTTTGCCGACGTTGACGGCCTGAAGAGGAATTCTAAGATGCGAAATGGCTACATCGTCGGGCCTAAATTGTAATTGCAGGGTTTGGATGGCTAGCTACATAAGAGAATTTAATGAGATTGAGAAGCCCAAGGACTACTACGAAGGTCTTATTGAAGGCATAGAGAAGCTTAATGGCACATACGATGCGTTTAACGTAATAAACAAGAGTGCAAGGACAGGCTTCCTTTTCAGCACTAAGGCCAACATCTGCGTCAAGGGTTTTGAGACGGATGCCGGCTCTAAAATGCTTAAGGGATATGTGCCTCCGTTCAATGCAACGGTTGCGGACAGGATGCTTGCAAAGAAGGACTTTTCCTTCATAGGAGTAACAAACATGGATGAGTTCGGCTTTGGAACCTTCGGAATCAATACGGAAATTCCTGCAAAGAACGCCTTTGACAGCGAGTATGTTGCCGGAGGGTCCAGCAGCGGATCGGCGGTTGCGACAGCCATGATCAAGTACCATGTCTCAGTGGCAGAATCTACGGGAGGCAGCATAGCGGCTCCGGCTGCGCTTAACGGCGTGGTGGGCTTTACCCCTACGTACGGTTCGGTTTCCAGATACGGATTGATAGATTATGCAAATTCGCTTGACAAGATAGGAGTAATGGCAAGGAGCAGCGAGGATGCAAGGATTGTCTTTGACAGGATAAGAGGAAGAGATGACTATGACACCACATGCTCTGTTGAAAAGATCAGCTCAGAGAAAAAGAGCAGAATATTCGTAATGGATAGCATGCTGTCCAAGGCAGACCAGAAGGTGCGCGGAGCTTTTGAAAGATTATTAGACAGGCTTAGCAGGGATTACTCTGTAGAGCATGTTGACTCTGCGACTATGGAAAAGGCAATAGCTCCATATTACATAATAGCGATGGCAGAAGCATCTACGAACCTTGCAAAGTATACAGGCTATAAGTATGGTGCGATGAGCCAGGACTTTTACAAGCAGTACAATGAGTTCTTCACAGATGCTAGGGAGGGCTTCGGGATAGAGGCGAAGCGCAGGATACTCCTTGGCACCTTCATAAGGAGCGAGAGCGTAAAGGACAAGTACTATGCAAAGGCGCTCGCGATACGCAGCATGATAATGCATGAGATGGACAGGTTGCTTAAAGACGGGTATATACTCTCGCCTACACTTCCTATAACAGCGCCAAAGATAGCAGATGCAAGGAAGCTCTCCCCTGTGGAGAACTATGCTATGGACCTGTTCACCATACCGCCGAACCTTGGAGGCTTCCCGCACATATCCTTCCCATATGATTACATTGATGGCATGCCGCTCGGGGCGCAGCTTGTGACAGGGCATGGTAATGACTATGCAATCCTTGATTTCGTAAAGGAGTGGGAGAGCAGCTTCAATTATACATACAAACACAATCTGGGAGAGCTATGAAGATAGGATTAGAGGTGCACGTTGCGCTGCCGACCAAGACAAAGCTGTTCTGTTCATGCAGCATGGAAGCAGCCGAGCCGAACTCGTGCATATGCCCGATATGCATGGGTTTTCCGGGGTCAAAGCCAATGCTGAACAAGGCAGCAGTCGAATCAGCTCTTGGAATAGCAAATGCGCTTCATTGCTCGATAAAAAAGGAGATGTCTTTTGTGAGGAAGGTGTACTTCTATCCTGATCTTCCGAAATCGTACCAGATAACGCAGATGGAGGGATCGATAGGCAGCGGAGGTTATCTTGAGATAGGGGATAAGAGAGTTAGGATAAGGAGGGTTCAGATAGAGGAAGACCCTGCCCAGTTGATACGCGACGGAGCGCTTACGCTAATAGACTTCAACAGGTCGGGAACTCCGCTTGTGGAGATTGTGACCGAACCCGACATAAGCAGCGAGGAGGAGATGCGCTCCTTCATAGGAAGCCTGAGGAGCATACTCTATTACCTTGGAGTGGACATAAACAAGGAGATCAAGGCGGATGTGAACATCTCAGTCGCTGAGACCAGAGTTGAGGTAAAGAATGTCACCGGAATAAAGAGCATGATAGAGAGCTTGAGGTTTGAGATTGAGAGGCAGACCGAAGCTATAAGGAACGGGGAGGAGATAGCGAAAGAGACCAGAGGATATAATGAGAAGGCAAGGAGCACGCAGACACTTAGGGAGAAGGAAAGTGATGAAGAGTATGGCTATATCTTTGAATCTGATCTCACAGTCTTTGGAACTGAAGGTTTGAAGTTCAACCTGCCCGTATATGCGAACGAAGTTGCAAAGGAGCTTGCAAAGGGCACGGATGTCAGCTCCAGGACGGTATCCGAGATAATAATGCTGGACAGGGACTCTCTTGCGCAGATAAACAGATTACGGGGCAGGCATGGGCTCAGAAGCATAATACACGGAATAGAGCGCTACAAGAAGTACGGAAGCATGGAGCGCATGCCTGATAGAGTGCTTGACAGTATAGTATTACTTATAGATAATGGGAAGGAGGTGCCGAAAGAGGCGATAACAGACCTTGAATCCGGGAAGGATGCAAAGGTAGAGTACTCTGAACTCTCTGAAGAGCAGCTTGACAAGCTGATAAATGAGTATGTTGCAGGGAATCCTGAACTTATTAATGAGTATATGAAACAGCCGAAGACGGTAAACTTCATAATAGAGAACATAGCAAGGCCAAACGGGCTGCATCCGAAAGTGGTTGCAAGGAGGCTCATGCCAATCCTGAACAGGATTGCAGAGAGCAGATAGCCTTTTTACGTCAGGCCCATACGGCAACATATAAAGAAGATTTTAAATATAGGAACAGGATTTAAATAGGTTTAGACACACAACGCTAACTAATAAAAGCCCGGTGAAATTGGATGAGTGGAGAAAACAATAACTCAGTAATAATGGAGACTGTAGACCAGAACCTTGTGATAAACATAAATAACAAGAGACCAGAGCAGAAGACCGATTCTGCAGAAGACCTTTCAAATCCTGTATTGGCGCCTTACCACAGGACCATGGAGTATATAGAGAGAATGCCTGTACTGGAAAGGACCAAGACCGTATGCCCTGAGTGCAAACTCATAGTTGACGGAATAATATATCGTGATGGAGATAATGTCATGATAAGGAAGACCTGCGAAGAGCACGGCATGACAGTAGAAAAGTATTGGGAAGATTATGACATGTACATGAAGATGCGCGATTACAATTACTATGGAAGAGGCTTTGACAACCCTAACTACATAAACAAGGGGGAGAACTGCCCTTATGACTGCGGAATATGCGAGAGACACAAGTCGCACACCGGCCTTGCAAACGTTGTCATAACGAACAGGTGCCACCTCAGCTGCTGGTACTGCTTCTTCTATGCAAAGGAGGGAGAGGCGATATATGAGCCTACAAGGGATGAGATAGACCATCTCTTCCATGTGCTAAGGACGCAGAAGCCGATACCTGCAAACGCACTGCAGATAACCGGAGGGGAGCCTCTGATGAGATCAGACATACTTGAGATAGTCAATATGGCAAAGAAGTCTGGATTCGATCAGATACAGCTCAACACAACAGGAATCATACTTGGAGAGAACCCTGAACTTGCAATAAAGCTAAAGCATGCAGGGGTAAGCTGCCTGTACATGAGCTTTGACGGCGTCTCAAAGAGGGCAAACCCTAAGAACCACTGGGAGGTTCCAAAGACATTGGACGCATGCAGAAAGGCAGGCCTTGGAGTGGTCATGGTACCTACAGTGATAAGAGGAGTAAATGAGCATGAAATGGGAAAGATGATAAACTTCGCACTGAATAACACGGATGTAGTAAAGGCAGTAAACTTCCAGCCGGTATCATTGGTAGGCAGAATGCCTTCAAGATTAAGGGAGAAGCAGAGGATATCGATACCTGGAGCGATAAAGCTCATAGAGGAGCAGACGGACGGAGTCATAATGAAGGAGGACTGGTTCTCAGTGCCTTACGTGGGCGGAATAAACAGGTTCATAGAGGCGCTCTCAGGAGAGTACAAGTACGACCTTTCAATACACTTCGCTTGCGGAGCTGGCTCTTATATATTCCAGGATCCTGATGGAAGGATAGTGCCGATAACAAGGTTCGTAGATGTAGAAGGCTTGTTCGAGCACCTGCAGAACTCTATAAATGAGATGGAGGGCAAGTCCAAGCTTGAAAGAAGGTTAGTCGCCTTTAGGGCAATGCTTCAGATAAGGAAGTTCATAGACAAGGAAAAGCAGCCTAAGTCAGTAAACTTCTCAAAGCTCTTCATGTCCCTGATGATGAAGAGGGACTTCGCCACGATGGGCAAGTTCCAGCTCAAGTCACTGTTCCTTGGAATGATGCACTTCCAGGATGAATATACTTATGATATAAAGAGGGTGGAGAAGTGTGACATACACTACTCGATGCCTGATGGAAGAGTGCTTCCATTCTGCACCTTTAACGTCTTCCCTGAAATATACAGGGATAAGTTGCAGAGACAGTACGCCATACCTTCAAAGCAGTGGCAGGAGATGCACAACGACTGGACCTACGCATCGGACAAGTACAAGCGTGACGTCAAGGCACTTGAGGCATCAGAGGTATACAAGAAGGCATACGAAGGCATGGAGGAGTATTTTGCGCTTCCTGTGAACAGGGAGCAGGCTTTTATAAACAAGTCGGCAAAGAGACAGCAGGCAGCGTCCATGGCACCTATGCAATCTATGCAGATGACAGCAGCAGGAGCTGGAAAGACGCATGAAGAGCCTATGCATGAGGAGCAGCACGGACATGCGCATGAATCAGAGAAAGAGGGAGGTTCGTGTGCTTGCGGAGGAGGAGGCTGCGGTTGCGGAGGCAACTGCTGATTCCATTTTATCAGAGGTAGTTCACTTTGGACCGTAGAGACATAAAACAGGAGAGCGGATTTGCACGAGACCTGAAGAACACAGGCAATGACGGTTACATAGACTATACGGTAACGGATGGGAGCAGATCCTACAGGATACCTTACAAGATGGTCCGTGAGATGATAATAACGGATGTCAACAAGCAGGAGCTCAAGGACATACCTCATGCGGCAAGGATCCAGTACCGCCTTCTTCTCTTGGATTCCATACTAAAGGCAAAGATAGAGTTCATCAGGGGCAAGGTAATCATAACCTACAATCCCGTCGGAGCTGCAAACTCAAAGGAGCAGATAAGCAAAGAGAATATAATCGGATTTTTTGCAGAGCAGGGAGTGCATATAGACCCTAAGAACATAACGGAAAGGGAAGTAGATTATATAAGTGAGATATACAAGCCTCAGTTTGACCCTGCCCAGATAAGGGAGCATGCTCCTTACGGCTACACAAGGGAGGAATGGAAGAAGATGAAGCCGAAGTATACTGAAAAGATGATTGTTGGGGAGCAGAAGAAACAGGAGAGGTTCCATGAGTGGCAGGACAGCTACATAAGGAGGTTCCCCGAAATAGCAAAGGAGTATGGGATAAGCACTGAGGAGCCTAAGAAAAAGGGGATATTTGCAAGGATAGCTAATAAGGATAAAAAGGAAAAGGGCTTCTGGTTCCACGGAGTCTAATCCCTTTTATTGCATCAGTACGTAAACAGTGTGAGATTTCTCGCTAGCTGCCTTAATCCTTATTCTCAGAAGACATCTTTTTTATAGCAGTTACAAGAGCAGCTATCACTTCTGCCCTTGAGTCCTTGTTGCTTACCTTTACACTTGACGCATACTCATGACCGCCATAAGACTCAATCAGTCCCTGCTTGTTATCTGAAGCAGTCTCTATTGCTTTTTTTATGCTGACCGTTCTGCTGTTAACATTTGACCTGAGTGAGATGTAGGATCCGGCTTGCACAATCACTATCACCCCTTTCTTTTCCCTCTCTTCCAACCTCTCCAGAAATTTTGATGAGAACCTTCCTGGGAGAGGATATTTTGACTCTGGTTTCACCTTCTCGAAATCGAGCACGTATATCGCTATTCCATTCTGCGTCTCGTGTCTTTTAGACTCATTGAATGAGTTGTCAAGCACCTCATTCAGCGTGACGTTTGCAAAGTTAAGGAGCTCCTGCCGTTTCTCCCCGGATATTGCATCAAGCATCTCTTTTGGCGAGATTTTATCGGAAGAGCCTATTATCGTAGGGTCGCTAGTAAGCATATCAAGTATTGCAGCTGTGCCTACAGCTTCATCGTATTTTACCCTGTAGCCGCTGTAATCGCCTATCATTGATGAATATATGAATCCCTTCATGTCTGCATCTGAGAAGGTTGATGCAAATACCGCAGCAAGCGTCCCAGCTGTGTAATTTGAATCTGAGGAGAACTGCCATGGGTTTGTATAGTATTTAAGTTTTTGACACTCTGCGTCTTCTTGCAAAGGATGGTGGTCAAGCCATATGACATCTGCAAAATCCTTAATCGCTTCTACGCCCTCATTGCTGTCGGGAGAGGTTCCAAAATCTACAATTATCAGCAGCGGCTTTTCATATGATGAGATGCCATTGAACAGAAGCATGTCTGATTCCGCATCTTCTTTCCTGTACGATATTCCCTTGTGCATTATCCAGTATGGGCTGTTGATAGATCCGATTCTCTGGTAGAGGCCCTCTATTCCTTTGTAAATAGCGCATGCACCGCTGGAACCGTCAGCATCGTTATGGAACCTTATCATTATTGGCGATGAGAAGAAGAGCTTGCGGAGCAGCAGCTTTGCGGCATGCGTCAGCTTAGGCCACATCCTCTCAGTTGCTTCGTCGAGATCCCTTATTGCTATGGAGTAAGGCTCTTCGCGCAGGATACTCTCTGATGCGCTTTCCACCTCTTTCGAGAGGCTTTCAATTGTGTTGCTTTTTGACTCTGATACTGCTATGAGCCCGTTGCCCGAGTAATCGACCACCTCTCCGACATTAAAGAGTGTGCGTTCCGTAGACTCCACTATTACCGGTTTGCCCTCTTCCATAGTGAGCAGATGGTACTTTCTGCCCATTTGGGTGCCGCTTATTCCTGTTATTAGAGCCTTCATGTTGATTTATCCGCATAATTCTATATAAAGTGCTCTTCGCGTTAACATTCTGATATAGCATTCTGTCGTAGATCGCAACTGCAGAGACAAGAGCTGTTCAGCAAAGGGTTTGGACGTTTATTAATAGCAATAGGAAAGGCAGATGCGCTTTGATGCTATTATCAGGATGTGGTGTTTGTACTGTTATGGTATATGATGCTGCTTACACATGCTCCGTTCAGCGTTGCGTTGCTGAGGTATTGGCAGTATGAGGAATTGGAATAATATGAAGCGAGTGATGCAAAGCACGCTTCGCTTTCACTTGAGTTTAAGGATTTGCACTTTGTTACGTTCTTCGTAGATATCGCACTTAGGAAGGTAGTATACGGGCAGGATACCTGGCCTGAAGAGCTGCAGAGTTTTGACAGGATGCCATAGTAAGAGGTGCTGTTTAGCGACGTATTCCGCACATATGAGTTTTTGCACAGCGTTGATAATGATGAATTGCTTATGCTGCCGCAGTACTTCGAATCGTTTGACTGGTATGCCAAAGAGTAGTAACAGATATCCTTTGGAGATATCTGCAGCCCGTAATATAGATTATAATAGTAGACAATTATGGCAAGATTTTCAGTAGTGGAGCTTGTATTCTGACCCTGCGTTGAGTTTAACATTGCCAGCGATTGCGCATATGTGCCGTTGCCTATAGCGTTACAGTATGACTGGTTCTTGTAATATAGAGCATTTGAATAGTCTATCGAATATAGGCAGCTATTCGAAAGGCTTGCATTTGCTATCGAAGTGCATGCGCTTGCGTTCTTGTATCCAGTGCCTATCAGATAGAGGCAGTTGTCAACATATGGCTGGCTAAGTTGCAGGCAGGAGGCATACGATCTTTTGTTGTTTGCAATCTGCGTGGTGCATACTGCTTTTGCTGTCTCATTCGATATTGCCCCACATAGCGACGTGCTGTTTTCCTTGACAGCAATCTGTGAATAGCAGCCATCTTTGTATACGCCTGAGAGAGATGAGCAGATTGTACTGTTATTAGAGCTTATTGCAAGTGATTCCATACAGGTGTATTTCTGCTGGGCTGTGAACTGAGAAGCGCAGAAATTTGAGGATTGGCCGTTGCTTATGAACATAGACAGTATTGCAGCTGCTACAAGGACTGCTGCAATTATGCCCAGTGTGATTGCCTTCTCTCTTTCCACGTGATTTTGGTTGCCTGGAATAGTATCTGTTTTTTTCGCAGTAACACCGGAGCTTATTCAGATCTGGTCGGTAATCGGAGATATATGTATCCCTGAAGAAGTAATCTCATATGGGGCGGTGTAGAAGCTGTGCTTTGCGCCGCGCATCTTTATCACTTCTATCCCAGTGGTTCTTTTCTCCTGCTTCCCGTTCTGGTACATCATTATTATACCGTCGAAGATGAAGTATTCCGGCTTGAATTCTACCTTGCTCCTCTCCAGATTGCTGGCTTCCACTATAAGAATAGAGGTTACTCCGAGCCTTCTGAAGTTGCTTGACAGAGCGAGCATCAGGCGTCTGTACATGAGCGGCGTCTGCACCAGCAGGCTGAGAATCGCGCTTGAGTCTATGACTATCAGCTTTGCTCCCTCTTTGAAGATCATAGATTCCATCTGTGCAACTATGTTTCCAAACTCGTGCTCTGTTTCAGAGGGCCTGTTCGTAAGCTCCGGGCTTATCTGCCTGCCCTCTACAATTATAATCTTCTTCTTGATGAGATCGTCAAGGTCTAGGAATTGTGTGAACGTAGTCTTTACATTGTAAACGAGTTTACCCTCGCTCTCTTCAAGAGAGAAATATATCCCCTTGTTTCCTTGCTTTGCGTTTCTGTAGAGTATCTCGAAGCTTAGAAGGGTCTTTCCGGCTCCAGGTCCTCCTGCGATAACTACCTGATTTGCGAAAGGTATGCCTCCGCCGATCAAATCGTCAAGTCCGTCTATCCCTGTTTTTATCATATTTGCTTGAGTGTCCATAATCTCTCCTTCTCGTTGTATAGATAATCAATATATGCTATATTATAAATAATCAGCAGGTACAAATTATTTGCGCGTGTTTATTGCCTAGTCTTAAAATTTCTCCGGCAACTCTAGGGGAGGTCACCTTCGCCTATGAAATCAGTCAGGCAGGCAATAAATTTTTCAGGGTATTCTGCCTGTGGATAGTGACCTGCGCCCTCAATCATTACACTTCTTGCTCCAGTTCGTGCAACGTACCAGTCTAATTCTTTTCCGGGATCTGGAAAATCAGGATCTTTAGAACCCATGACTATCAGCACTGGCACATTCAGATGTTCTATGCTTTGCTCTGCTTTGGCATGGTTAGTGGCAGCCATTTTCTGGAAGGCCTTCATCCTTCCTTTTTGTAGTAGCATTGTTTTTACAGATAGAGTATATTGTCCCATATCTGGCGGCTTAATTGAAGGATAGAGTCTGGAAGACTGGTAGTTAGCCCATACTGAAGCGCCCCAAGGCCTTGCAAGGGCAAGTCTGAACAGAAGTAGCTTAGAGCGGGGTATAGGAACATTGCGAGCAAATGGAGAAATAAGCACAACTTTTGAAATCAGCTCGGGATGCTGGGCAGCCACAATAACAGCTGCTCCGGCAGAGATTGAGTTTCCTATAAGGATCACAGACTTCAGTTTAAGTTGGTTAATAAGTGAAAGAATGTCAAGGGCGATTGATGATTCGGAATAGTCCCCCCACTTGGCAGTCGAATCGCCCATTCCCCTTAAATCCATTGTGATAACCCTGTAGCCTCTCCTCTTTAAATCGCCTGTTACAAATCTGTAAACACTTCTGAGATCTCCCATCCCGGGAACGCAGATGATAGGCATTCCATTTCCACCAGTATCATCAAATGATATTTTTCCTTCTTCAGTAAGCGTGTACTTTATGTCTACCATTTTAATTCCACCATCTATTAGCTAACTTGGCACCAGTAAGATTTATACGTGTTGTATAAAATTTTTCTTTCCAGCATATAGTAACCTGTCCGTTGCAGTTCCGAATACATCTTTTAGTAAGCTCTATCGCTTAATCTTTTGTCTCGTCAACTTTATCGCGTCTGCGTCATGGCAAGGGCAGTCAATGTCAATATGCGACCTTATGAATGCCATCTTACGACAACAAAAAGAGAGTGGAAGCCCTCCAAATCCTATCGGGCGGAAAGCTTCTTAATTTATCAAGTTCCTAACTAATGTTGATTTAATGGATAGACGGCTGTTTGGTTTGGGCCTGCTGCTTCTGATAATAGGGATAGTTTTAGCATATGCTTCGGTGCAGAGCATCTTTTCCAGCATACCTAATTACATATCCGCAACGCAGAACATAGCCGTACAGCCGAAATCGGATTTCTTCGTACCGATAGCGATAGGCAATGAGTCCATCTTGCAAATAGTGTATAATTCATCTTTGCCTGTTAATTTTTACCTTATGAACAGTACGGCAAGGAATTCGCTGCCTAAGATAAATGCCACGCTTATAGGCAATGCCACATATCTTCAGGGAAACGGGCTTATATACGAGATACGGAACAGCACGCATGGTATTTTCCCTTATTTGGCAAACATCTCATTGTCGCAGAAGCCTGCTTACTGGAACAACCAGACGCTTGTTGCCAGCGGCACCTATTACATAGTATTCCAAAATTATGAGAACAAAACCAACACGGTCTTCTATACTATACTTAACAGAAGCGTCTCCTCACTTGCATCTTCGGAAGAGAGCTACTCTTACGGCAATATAGCTATGAACATCTCGAGCACGCTAGCTGTGATAGCAGGGATAATACTGATGTTCTACGGCCTGTTCATGAAGCCAAAGAAGGTTGAGGAAGAAGAGAAGAAGGAGGTTGAAAGGCTTTATAGTGCAATGAACAGGAAGCATGCACCAAAGCATAGGATGAAAAGAAGGCCTAAGACAGTGATTAAACCAAGGAGGAGCAGAGGATAATATCGTGATGTGCCGATACGGGCTTCGACAGTTGGATTATAAAGCTTTCCTGAGATTACAAACTAATGGACAGCCTTAAAGAGAGGATTGCAGGGGAGATAGCTCTTTCTGAGAGCCCTGGAAGCAACATGAAGAAATGGCGTGAGCTCTTTGGTATATCACAGACTGAGCTTGCAAAGAGCCTCAAGATATCAACATCCACAATAAGCGATTACGAAGGCAATAGGAGAGCGAGCCCAGGAGTAGGCATAATAAAGAGGTTCGTGGAAACGCTCTTTGCCATGGACGAGGAGCGTGGAGGAACCGTAGTGAAGAACCTTGAGAAGTACAACCTTGCGCCGCAGAATGACACTCCTTTCTACACTGTGCACGATTTCTCATCTCCGATAAACGGTAATGATTTTGTAAGGATAATAGAGGCAAAGGTGATCTCAAACCCTGCCGCATTGGACAACATAAAGCTATTCGGATACACACTGCTCGATAGCCTGCGTGTCATCCTTGAGA
>DAHUYR010000050.1 GCA_027315135.1 Microcaldota archaeon | reverse complement strand
ATGCGCTGTTTACGGTCTCAGCCCCACCATCGCTTCCATCGCTGACTATGGCATTGACTTCAAGCGCATTGTTCCCTACCGAATAAGGTATCTGCCATGAAACCGTATTGCTTGCAGATAAACTGGATGCAAGGTAATTGCCAATTAGACTTCCAGTAGTGATATTATAGATGAGGAAATTATACGTATATGGGGAGGAACCTCCGCTTATGCTTGCAGTTAAAATTACTGTATTCCCTGTATCCTCTGTTGCCGGCAGGGTCGGTGAAGAGGATATGCTAACGAACGATAAAGCAGGATTAATATAAAATGAAGGTGAATATGCCGATGCAACTGTGCTGCTGCTCGAAGTTACAATAACATTCGCAACTTCAGGCGAATTTGACTGATCAAGACTGTTAGTCTGTAATGTATATGTTATCGAGTTTGAGCTGCTGCCTGTTACTAAATAATCATTGGTTATAACTGAAGGATTTACATCGCTTGAAACTAATATATTGTATGTGTAAGGGCCTGTGCAATTATCCTCTGAAACTGTGAAAGTTTCATACTGTCCTATGTCCATTATTGCATTTGAGGGGTTGGTAATGACTGCAGTGCAGAAAGGTGTCAGGTGTGTGCTGCTGAAACTTACTGAAGGCATTTTGCCAAGCGGAGGCATGTATCTAGAGTATAAATAATAATATGAGGCATTTCCTTGAAACGAAGCCAATATGGGATACGCCGTTGCTTGCTTAGGGAAATTGATATTTACAGGTACGGGATTCGATCCGTAATCATAAGTGATCAGCTGCCCACTGCCTCCATTTCCTCCTGACGCCCAGCCTGATCCTGCTGCTCCTCCCACGTTTCCTGACAGATTATAACTTCCTGCAGTGTATCCTCCGTTTCCATATGCTATTAATAATGAGCTACCACCTGCGCCTCCCCCGCCAGAAGGTACGGTAAAGGCTGGACCTGTGATTATATTCCCTGCATTAACATTACCTGCTTCTATGAACAAGCCAGAGGAGGCTCCCTCTCCATTTCCCCCTCCATTCGCAGCCGCTCCACCTCCACCACTGGATAGGTATGTGGACGGAGCACTGCCCCATAGCGCAACGTTCGAAGCATCAATAATAGATGGCGCAGGCGCCGCAGCTCCATTGCCGCCTACGCCTGTGGTTCCAATACCTCCTTTAGCGAGTGTATTTCCTCCATAACCTCCTATAAGTCCCAGAGTGCTATTGCCTCCGCCTGCTCCTCCGCTTCCACCGAAAGATACAAGACTGCCTGTACAATTCCTGCCATTGTTTCCTGCACCCGAGCCTCCTTGGCACGACTCGCCGCCTGTACCTGCGTACAATAAACCATTATTGCTAAACTTTCCCGAACAGTCTATGCTATTGGTCTTTATCTTCGCATGAGGAGAAGCTATGGTGAAGTTGGTGCATGCCAGCGGGCCTATGTCTAAAGGCCCTTGATTGTAATATCCTGATGGGAATAGTGCAAGCACGTTGGAAGTTTCACTGCCTATGCTGCTACCATAATTGATGGAAGTATAATTTATCTCACTAGAGCTGTTGAATCCTATGCTTATTGTATGAGGCGCGTTAAGATCGGTTATATTCGAACCTAGTTGAAGGTTAGTGACATACTCGCCCTGATAGAGGTATATTACTGGGCTGTATGTATATGCTCCCATTATGCTGCCAACTCCCGGATAATCTCCAAATCCACTTCCGCTGCTGCTATTTGACAGGATCAACGCTCCTCCCCACACCGTTCCAGAATACCCAGTTGCATTTACAAGAGCAGTTATAACATTTCCAGTAGTAGTTATTCCTTGAACATTGTCAAAGGTCCATCCCTGCACTCTCATACCGTTATCAACATACTCTATGCCTGCAGGACCATATCCAGGTCCGCCCTTGTACCACGTATTGTTATTGGAGAAGTTCCAATATCTATTGAATACCTTACTACCATCGTCATACTCCCCGTAGTTGCAAAGTATTGTATTTGCAGGATTTGGGCAGGAAAGCTGAGGTGCTTCTCCAATATTTATTCTGTTAAGAAGATCTGTGGTTTTTGATGCAAATCCAACAGCGATGGCATTTACCGTAGTTGAGTGTCCAGCTATCGAAGGCCCATATTTTATCCAGAATATAACATTTGCGCTTGTATAAAGAGTGTTCGCAGGCTGATACCAGTTCAACTGATTGCCCTCCATCCATGATGGGACAGTTGTCCCATTGTTTGTATAGAAGAATTCAATGTTATTCAGTGAACCGGCTTCGTATCCTTGGTATCCAAGAGCATTGAATGATACCATCATCTGCATTCCATTCACGGTTGCACTTGACTGAGAATTACTTATGCTGAGATTTGCATAATACGTGATTGCCGCAGGCATGGTAAGGCCTGATGCAAATGCTGTATTGGAAAAGACCAGCGCAAAGAATACGATAAACGTTGCATAAAATATCCGCGATCTTATTCTCATGACAATACTTTTCTACGACTGTATTTAAAGATTATGCATGGCTAACGCTGTACGACAGTAAAAAAGAGAAATATGAATGTAGCTTGAGCATGCGCGAGATTCGCGAACAGCTTTTTTCGCACACTAATATGGTATATATATATATTGAGGTGATCTATCCGCAGGTTCCCCTACGGATACCTTGTTACGCCTTAGCCCCCCTCACAGAACCTTAATTCGAAAGCATCTAAAAGATGCTGCCTCACTAAGGCCCTACTTGGATGACTTGGCGGGCGGTGTGTGCAAGGAGCGGGGACAAATTCACCGCTCGTTAGTGACAAGCGATTACTAGGGATTCCAACTTCATGAGGGCGAGTTTCAGCCCTCAATCCGGACCGGGACTGGTTTTAGGGATTGGCTCCTCATCTCTGAGTTGCAGCCCATTGTGCCAGCCTATGTATGCCGCGTGTAGCCCTGGAGATTCGGGGCATACTGACGTACCGTTGCCCTCTCCTTCCTCCTTCTTAAACGAAGGCGGTCTTGACAGAGTGCTTGGATTATCGCTAATCCAGTGGCAACTGTAAATGAGGGTCTCGTTCGTTACCGGACTTAACCGGATAGTTCACACCACGAACTGACGATCGCCATGCACCACCTCTCGGCTTGTCTAGTAAGGTCTTTAGCCTGACCTTCATTCTGCCGTCGCTCCAGGTAATGTTTCCGACGTTGAATTCAATTAAACCGTAGCATCCACCCCTTGTTGTGCTCCCCCGCCAATTGCTTTAAGTTTCAACCTTGCGGCCGTACTCCCCAGGCGGCAGACTTAACAGTTACCCTACGGTACTGCAACCGCACGTGGCAGTTGCAACACCAAAGTCTGCATCATTTACTGCTAGGGCTACTCGGGTATCTAATCCGATTCGTTCTCCTAGCCTTCGTCACTCACCGTCGGATGCGTTCTAGTCAGGCGCCTTCGCCACCGGTAGTCTTCATAGGATTACGGGATTTTACTCTTACCCCATGAATACTCCTGACCTCTCCCGCTCCCTAGCCAAAAGGTATCTTATGCACGTATTGGCGTCATGCGCCAATATTTCACACAAGACGGTTTTAGCCGGCTACGGACTCTTTAAGCCCAATAATAGTGAACACCACTTGTGCCGCCGGTATTACCGTGGCGGCTGCCACCGGTCTTACCCAGCACTTATTCTCCAAGCTTGCTAAACTTGGCAAAAGATCCACCGAAGTGAATCACTCAGACTCCCCCCATCACGCTTCCGCGCATTGTGGAGATTGCGCGCCTGCTGCACGCCGTAGCGCTAGGGCCATTGTCTCAGTGCCCTTCTCGGGGCTCTTACTCTCATATCCCCTACGGGTCAAAGGTATGGTGGGCCGTTACCCCGCCATCTGCCTGATCCGACGCAGTCTCATCGTAGAGCGGTAATGCTCCAATTCGCAACCCTTTCAGTTAGGACTCATTCCAGAATTCCTATCCTATATGGTATTAGCCTCAGTTTCCCAAGGTTATCCCCTTCTCTACGGTAGATTGACCACGCGTTACTGAGCCGTACGCCGCTCACAGAAGTCTGTAAGCTGACTTGCATGGCTGTCGAAATCTGATAGCAGTGTCCTCCAGCAGCATCGACTGGAGTTATTACTTAATTATTTTAGCAATTGTATCGCGAGCTTCTCTTGCATTGCTCAAGCCTACATCTAATTCCCATTAGGAATTTTCACAACTATCTGTAGAAGAAACTACAAATAGTGCTATTGTATTATAGTGTTAGGTTTAAATAGGTTTCTATCGTCAGAATGAGATAGTATCAAGGGTTCGTAGTCCAACGGTAAGACGCTACCTTCACACGGTAGAGACCGGAGTCCGACTCTCCGCGGACCCATCATACGCTATTCCTACTTTCAACCTGCGTATTTACGCGTTTATACCTGCTCCTGATAAGATTTAAGAATTATAAAATACAGTTAAATATCCGTTAATATGGCTGCCGTATCGTATGCAAACGAGCAAGTTAATGAAAAACGCGTCAAGATTCATAGGATAGCATTCGAGATCCGTGACAGAGAAGGCGTCACTGCGCTAATCAGCGGAAACATTGACGAGGCTATGGAAAATTTCAGACTTGCCGAGAGGCACGGCAGAAAACTTGCTACACTGCTGCAAAACAGCATAGAGAAGGGCAGGGCATTGGAAGGCAGCCTGGAGATGAGCGACAGGTTGGCTAACCTGCGTGCATTAAAAAGCAGTGATAATAAGCGAACTACTGCTATAATGCTGGAACTGCTTGCCAGGTCAAGAAAAGATAGCTAAACGTCATATCCTGAATTACTGCTCTTAGAAAGAAAAGGCACTTTCAGAGCACTCTCAATGCATCTATAGGCTCCATCTTAGAAGCTCTCCATGCCGGGTATAATCCTGCAGCTCCGCTTACAAACATCGCAACAAACAAAGCACTCAGTATGGTGCTTATGGACAGAACAGGCGTAAATGAAGGCGGCCCTGATGAACTGCCTCCTCCACCTCCTCCAAATGATCCGCCACCACCGCCGAATCTGGCTCCTCCTCCACCTCCTCCAGCTGCAAACGTACTCCCTCCGCCGGTCCCTGCTGCTCCGCTTCCGGAAGTGCTTGAAGCATGTGATGATAATGCAGCAAGGCCGTAAGACGCTCCCGTGCCTACTCCTATACCTATAACTCCGCCAACGAATCCGACGAGCAAAGCCTGGAATAGGAACAGAGTAAGGATATCCTTATTCCTGAAACCTAACGACTTCATTATTCCTATTTCATGCGTTCGTTCCATCACGGACATTAACATAACATTCATTATTCCTATTGCAGCGACAAGCAGGGAGATGCCTGCTATTACTACAAGAAGATCTGTTATGGCTCCTATAATCGTTGCTGCTGTTGCTGCAATCTGCTGTGTATTAATGACATTGGCGCGATTACCATATATCTGGGTTATCAGGTTCGATAAAGGAGTGACGCTGCTGGTGTTCTTTGCCTTAACAAGTATGACATTGAATGAGTTCCTGTGCAGCAGCAGCTGTGCTGCAGAGAGTGACATCAGCACAATATCCTGAGGGATAAGAGGCGAGCTTGTCACGTTTATAATTCCGCTTACCGGTATCTCGGTATTCTGTACAGTGCGTCCGGACTGTATCTCAACTTTTACAGGGCTTCCCACGAATATATTCTGTACGCCTCCGCTAGTAGATGGGAAGGCCAACGGTTTGCTGAATAGTGCAGCAGGCGAGGGACCATCTGCGTACATACTGCCTTGCAGTATTGATACGTTCTGCCCCAGCAGTGTATCGAGATCTTGAGGAGAAACGCCATCTATGGTTGAGGATACATTCTCACTGCCTGCAATCACAGTAGCGCTGCCTGATACTATTGGTATAACTGCACTTACATTAGGCAGTGCTGATATCTGGGAGGTGTCTGCAAGGGTAAATCCCGTAGAGCTGGTCGAGGTAATAATTATCGTAGTAGGTCCGAGTGCAGAAAGTTCAGTCTGTATGCTTGCGCTTATGCCCTCGGTAAGCGAGACGAGCGCTACTATGGAAGCTACTCCTATCACGACCATGATCACAGTAAGTATCGCTCTTACTTTCTTCTCGCTAAGATCGGTGTAGCTCAGCCATACTAAATCCTTATAGTTCATTTAGCTGCCTTTTTCCTTTCTCTGTACAGCAGATATGCTAGTACTACTATTAGTACAAACATGATTAGTTCTATGATAAATCCAGACCCGGATCCGCTTCTTGTAGTATATGCTCCAGAGCCTGCTCCGCGTGCAGATGCACTTGCATTTCCTGCTATTGATGGAGCAACAAGGACAGTTACGTTTACCAGAGTGCTCATGTTCTGCCTCAAGTTGTTCAGATAGTTTACTCTGACTGGTATAACATATGCTCCGGGCTTTGTACCGTTTGATACCTCCTGACTCAGTGTGACTGAGGTTTGGCTGTCTGCCGATATGCTTCCTATAAACACTGAGTTCGAGCTGAATTCGCTAAAACCATTTGTCGGAAGAGCAGTTGCAGTCATCCCTGTAGCTCCTGAGGTTCCCGTATCTGTCAGGATAAACGACATCGAGAATATATTTCCATCGGAGACCGGTGATGGCGACACGGTTATGCTTGACGGAGTTAATTGTATAAGGCCTGTAGAAAGGAAGAACCTGTTGTTCTGCACCTGCTCAAGCCTCGTGCCATTGTAGTATGTTGTTGTTATATTTACGGGAAATGACGAGGAAGATGCATTTGCGTTTACGTCTATGCTCTCATTAAGGATTACCGAACTACGTGGCATTACTGATGCCAACTGTATGGGCTGATCCTCGAGAACCCCTCCATTAATTCCAGGTATAGATATGTGTATCAGAAGATCGCTGAGAGTGGTGTTTCCAGAGTTTGTCAGATTAAGAGTAAGATTCTCTGTCTGGTCTGCTATCAGCGTGCTTGGGCTTGCACTTACGGACAACGGAAGCCGGCATCTTTCTGTAATCAATGTTATGTTCCTTACTTCGCTGTCGCTGTACAGATGAAGATAATTGTAAGTTATATCTACCTGTGCAAATACCAGTGCAGATGCATTTGCAGGCACAAATGTCGGGATATATATTGTAAGGGAACTTCCAGGGTTTATATTGTTATTATCATTGCTGTTTGGGGATGACTCAAAACCTTTGGCACTAAGACTTAAGTCGACTTGCTGCATTTGCGGCCCTGTCGAACTCGGTGCTCCTTGACCATACGCAGTCGCAGCATCATATCCTAGGTTAGTTACTACTATCGGTACGCTATTAATCTCGCCCCTGCATACTGTGAGGGTGCCTGACGTAACGTTAAAATTCGGCGGTGAGGGTATGCCTGAGCTTGCAGAGCTGCTTGTGGCTGCGTTTACAGACTGCGCTATAATCACAAGCATTATTACCGCAGACAATGCGCATATCTGCATGCTTTTATCTTTATTCACTGTACTACCTCTTTCTCCATCTTACCATCTTTTATGTATATTATCTTATCACAATATTTTGTAGTGTCGGGGTTATGTGTTACCATAACAAGCGTAACATTCCCAGTACTGCTTATCTCCCTGAATAATTTCATTACCTCTTCTCCAGATTTTGTATCAAGGTTTCCCGTAGGTTCATCAGCCAATATTAGAGAGGGGTTATTCACCAACGCTCTTGCCACTGCCACTCTCTGCTGTTCACCTCCGCTTAGCTGTGTCGGTTTCTGCTTAAGCCTGTGCCCGAGCCCGAGCCTTTCCAAAAGCTTTGCTGCTCTGTCCAGACGTTCCGACTCGCTAACAGGCATGTTGAATAGAGGCAAAGCCACATTATGCGCAGCATCAAGCCCAGTTATGAGATTAAATGCCTGGAAGACAAATCCCAGTTTCTTGTTCCTGAATTCAGCCAGTTCATCTCCATTCATCTTTGCAGTAGGTATTCCATCTATGTATATCTCTCCATGCGAAGGCTTGTCTATCGTTCCAAGCACATTCATCAAAGTGGATTTACCGCTTCCGGAAGGACCGACTATTGCTGCAAAGTCACCTTTCTTAAGAGTAAAGGATATATTCTGCAGCGCATTAACTGTTATGTTGCCTGACTTGTATATCTTACTTATATTATCTGCCTTTACTGCAAACGAAGTATTGCTTTTAGTCATGCGCGAATCAACTATTTTTTTATCTTTTGCAGAATATCCTGTCAAGATATCATCCTCTAATATAATGATATTGCGGAATATAAGTTAATCAATAAATGCGTTCTACATTATGCTTTCTCTATTGCCATAAATAAAGACAGCGCAGATATAAGGCATATTGAAACAGCATGAAGGTAAAACAGTATAAAAGCAATTTATGCCTGATTTATAATACACGCAACAGGCAGTTTAATCTATCGTTATTTAAACAGCCTTACGTGAACTACTTTCTTCCTGTCTACCTCTCTGAGGGTGTAGTAGATTGCAATGAGCAGCATTATCGTGGCGCTGCCTATGACGAGAGCCTCGTTAGGCATTCCTGCAAGCATCACCAGTATCAATACTATGCTTATTACGGGAAGGTATGGGTATCCGGGCATCTTGAACGGCGCATCTGCCTTGTTCCTCCTGAAATGTATAATGTCAAACCCTATTATCATATAATTGAACATGAGACCGAAGTTGGCTATGGCTGCTATGGTGTATATATTGCCTGCAAAAAGCACCAGTATACCAATTATGGCAGATAACAGTATCCCATTCTCAGCAGTATCTGTCTTTGAGTTGTATTTTCTGAAGTATTTAGGGAGCAATTCATCAACACTCATCTGGTAAAGCGAACGTGATGCAGTGAGTATCATAGCAAGCGTTGCAGACGCGGTTGCCACCATCGCGCCTATGTCAACTACTGCAAAGAGCCATGATGGTGCATGTGAGGCACTAAGCGCGTATGAAAGAGGATCCGCAGCTATCTTGTACTGCGATGCCGGGAGAAGTATGAGCATTGCTGTTACTACGAGGAGGTAAAGGACTATGCTGATTACAACTGCCCCCATTATAGCCTGAACGTAGCCTTTTGCACCTCCCTTTATTCTGTCAGTAAGCGTAGATATCGACTGGAATCCGGAATAGGAGAAGAACACAGCCACGCTTGCAGCAAATATGCCTTCTATTATGTTATTTCCCGGAGAACCTGCAAAGATATTAGAAAAGCCTATGCTGGTATTGGAGAATGCAAGGTACATTGCAAATGCAACGAAGATCAGTAATACTGTAATCTTAATTGCTACCAATCCGAAGTCTAAATTCGCTGCTTTCTTGACACCAAACATATTCACGATTGAAAGTATCACTATCAGGGCTATTGCAAAAGGGATTGCATAAACGCTTACTGCCATTCCAAGGAAACTTGCGAGATATGATCCAAAACCGAGAGCTATCGCTCCTATGGCAGTGGCAAGCGCCATATACCTAAGTATGCCTGTTATAAATCCAAGCTCGCTTCCCAATGCTTTGTACGTGTACGAATAAGAAGCTCCCTTTACATTGGGCAGCAATGAACCAAGTTCACCGAGTTCAAGAGCTATTATGAATGCAAGGGCTCCAACAAGTGCAAACGCTGCAATCGCATACGTTCCGGCAAGTGCTATCGCAGTTCCGCTAAGGACGAATATACCTGCTCCTATTATCGCACCTAAGCCTACTGCAGCTGCGACAGCAGGACTTATCATGTCATTCTTGCTCATTTCCAACTTCCTAAGATAATATTTATTGTGCAACAGATTTAAATTCTTCTCAGCCAGATTGACATTGCAACAAAGTATTAAAGCCTTTGAAGAGATAAAAAAGCATGCTGGTAGATTTTGGAGGGGAAGAAGAGTTCAATGCGCCTATAGAAACGGTGCGCGATTTTGTAAGCGATACAGAAAAGGTTGCATCATGCATTCCAGATTCCGGCAATTTTTCAAAGATTGATACTAACCATTTTACAATGAGTATCGAGCCTGGTCTCGGAATAGTAAAGGGATCGCTTCCGCTTCACTGCACTCTTGAAAATGAAAACGCTAATGCATATACTTATTTAATAGAAGGAAAAGGCCTGGGAAGCGAGGTTAAGATGAAATTATCAATTAACCTCTATCAAAAAAGCAGCACTACGGGAGTGAAGTGGCAGAGCAGCATAGAGATAAAGGGAGTGATGAGCGGAATAGGCGAGGCCATGGTACGCAAGGTAACGCAGGAATACGTTGATAAGATAATAATTAATGTACAACTGAGAATAAAAGGGAAATGACATGGAAGAGACGTTCAGCAGATCATTAGTTGATATAAGTCGCTTGTACAAGCTAAGCGAAGATGAACTGAAAGTTGTGGAAAATTCGGATAGAGCAGCCGAAGATCTGGCGGTACCTGAATATGAACATTATCTAAAGCACGAATTCAACAGCGAAGCACCAGGCATACTTGCAAAGTACGGTCTGCTCGGCATTTCGATAAACAAGGAATATGGCGGACTGCAGATGAATCCTATAGTCTCAGTGCTTGTAAAGGAGAGACTTGGGCAGCTGGGCCTTGGCATATCCAGTTTCATAAATGTGCAGATGCTGCTCTGCGCACAGACCCTGCAGCGATGGGGAAATGCAGACCAAAAGAAGAATTATATTCCAAAGGCCGTCAAAGCAGAAAACATCTATGCCTTTGGACTAACCGAGCCGGAAGCAGGCAGCGATCCCGCTTCAATGCAGGCAACATACGAAGAAAAAGGAGATGCATACCTTATAAACGGAACCAAATATCTCATCTCCAACGGGACCATAGCTGACTACATGATTATCTTTGCCCATAAAAAGTCTTCTCAGAAGGAGATAACTGCTTTTATAGTCGATGCAAAATCTCAAGGGGTAAGCAGAACCGCGCTGCATGAGAAAATCGGTCTTTTCACTTCGGATACCGGGATGATTGAGCTGGACAACGTTTCAGTACCAAAAGAAAATATCTTAGGACCAGTAGGGAAGGGGATAAACGTCGCATACTCTGCATTGCTTAATGCAAGGTTGGGCGTAGCATCAAGCTGCGTAGGTGTTATAGAAGGTTCTCTTAAAGCAACAGTAGAGAGGTCAAAGTCGAGAGTCCAGCATGGCAAGGAGATAGGGAAACACCAGCTTATACAGCAGCACATATCTGCGATACGGCAGAATCTTGAGATGGCAAAGTGGCCAGTTTACTACGCAGCGCTCCGGAAAGCAGCTTATGAAAAAGATTATGCAGACAAGCAGCTTATGGCAGATACTGAGCTAAGGATATCTCTTGCAAAAAGAATAGCAAGCAGGCTCGCATTCGAATCTGCTGACCGGGCAGTGCAGGTACATGGCGGCTTTGGCTATTCGTTGATATCTCCGGTAGGACAGCTGTTCTGCGACAGCAGAGTTGCACGCATCTACGAGGGAACGGATGAGATACAGGATCTGAAGATAGCGGAAAGTGTTCTGGGAAGGGACTTTGCAGCATATAAGTGAGACCATGGCAAAAGTTTTGTTTGAATCCGGAGAGATTTCTAAAATAACGATAAACAGACCTGACAAATTCAATGCGCTTGATGCAGAGACTATAAAACTGATTACATCGTATGTAAAAAAAGCGTCCAAAGATAGCAAATGCAGATGCATAATAATAACAGGTTCGGGAGGAAAGGCCTTCTGTGCAGGTGCAGACGTAAACTATATTGCAAAGATAAAGACGAAGAGAGAGGCAGAGAGCTTCTTTGACCTGCTATACAAAATGCACAAAGAGATAGAAGAATCTCCGAAAGGCGTGATCGCAGCAATAAACGGTTACTGCCTTGGCGGGGGCAATGAACTTGCAATCGCATGCGACATAAGAATAGCTACGATAGATTCGATCTTCGGACAGCCTGAGGCAATGCTGGGAATCGTTCCTGGAGCTGCCACATATTCACTGCCGAGAATCATAGGAATTGGCAGGGCAAAAGAGATGATACTCACTGGCAAGAGCATAAGTTCAGGCAAGGCACTGCGTATGGGTCTCGTAAACAGTGTATGCGACAAGAATGATCTAATGAAAAATGCAACTCATATGTGCAGACATATAGCAGCATGCAGCCCTGGAGCTGTAGCATCTGCAAAGCATGTCATAAACAAAACCTCTGCACCTGAATACAGATATGCAAAGAAGGCTTTTGTTGAATCCTTGCTGAGCAAAGAGGGCAGGGAGAGGACAAAAGCATTCCTTGAAAGGAAGAAGGTCAAGTCTGCAAACATGAATTAGGTTATCCGATGGGAGAAGCATACATGGTTGAGGCGTTCAGGAGCCCTATAGGCAGGTTCATGGGAAAGCTATCAAGTTTTTCAGCTGTTCAGCTTGCATCGGAGGTTGTCAAAGGCACTTTTGAAAGGTCAGATGTCGACAAGAAACTGATAGAAGAAGCAATAATAGGGAATGTGCTCTCAGCAGGACAGGGACAAAATCCTGCAAAGCAGGTTGTGATGTACTCTGACCTGCCGAAAAGCATCGCTACTGTAAATGTGAACATGGTGTGTGCGTCAAGTCTTAAGGCGATAGCGCTTGCAGCCCAGGCAGTAAAAGGCAATGATATGAATATGGTTCTGGCAGGAGGCATGGAGAGCATGTCAAACGCTCCGCATACTATCAAGGGGCTGAGGAGCTTCAGGAAATACGGCAATATCGAGCTTAACGAACTATATGACTATTCTGTAAACACAGGCAAGAAATACGATCTGACAGATGAAATGATAAATGCTGGATTATGGGACTGCTATGCCGATGCACACATGGGCACGCTTGCAGAGATGATAGGCCCGAAAGATAAGATAACGCGTGAGGAGCAGGATGAGTTTGCATACCAGAGCCACATGAAGGCAGCAGCAGCAGTCGATTCCGGAAAATTTGCATCAGAAATAATTCCTATAAAGCTGAAAGACAACAGGATGCTCTCAAATGATGAGGGGATAAGAAGAGATACAGGCATAAGCGAACTTTCAAGGTTAAAGCCGGTATTTTCAGAATCTGGCACTGTTACAGCAGGGAATTCATCGCAGCTCAGTGATGGCGCAGCCATGACTATTATTACATCAAAGAATATTGTGGATGAATATGCTCTCAAACCGATAGCAAAGATAGAATCATATGCTGACTCTGGGATAGACCCGCGATGGTACGGCCTGTCCCCCATAGACTCGATGAACAACGCACTCAAAAAGTCCGGACATAATCTTGATGATATGGATCTCGTAGAGATAAACGAGGCATTCTGTGTGCAGGTTCTCGGGGTCGCAAAAGAGATGAATATAGATATGGAAAAGTTAAATGTTAACGGCGGAGCAACTGCACTCGGACATCCGCTCGGCGCTACCGGAGCGATACTTGCCATAAAGGTTGCACATGCATTGGCAGACAGAAAGAAAGATCTTGGGATAATCTCGCTCTGCCACGGAGGCGGCGGTTCATCTTCAATGGTAATAAGTAGGGTATGATCATGGCCAAAAAGATAACTGTTATCGGGCCGGGAACTATGGGTACTGGAATAGCACAAGCATTCATTACTGCAGGATTTGAAGTGGTCCTGATAGGAAGAAGTGAAGAATCGTTGCAGAGAGGCATGGCCATAATAAAAGCAAGGATGGATAAGGCAGCAGCCAAAGGCAAATTATCACAGCAGGAAATAAGTTCTGCAATGGGGAACCTTAAGCTCTCTGCGAATTATGATGACGGGAGGGGATCCTATGCGGTGATAGAAACAGTATCGGAAATGGCAGAGACGAAGATGGAGGTCTTCAAGCTTGCAGAAGAACACATACACAGTGAGATACTTGCAACAAATACCTCTTCCATACCAATAAGCAAACTATCAGAAGCGGTAAAGGACAGAAGTAGGTTCATAGGTCTGCATTTCTTTAATCCTGTGCCTGTAATGAAGCCTGTCGAGGTCATACTCGGCAAAGATACCTCGAAAGCTACGGCTGAAGCTGCTCTGCGGTTAATAGAAGAATGCGGAAAGGTGCCAATAGAAGTAATTGATTATCCTGGTTTTGTTGCAAACAGTGTGCTTATGCCAATGCTGAATGAAGCCATTATCCTGCTTGAGAAAGGAGTATCAACAAAAGAGGGGATAGACACAATAATAAAACTGGGGCTTAACCATCCTATGGGCCCTCTTGAGCTTGCAGATTACATCGGACTGGATGTCTGCAAAGACATAATGGATTCCATATATAATGAAACGCACGATATGAAATTCAAGCCTGCGGAGATGCTTATCCAACTTGTATCTGCAGGCAAGCTTGGAAGAAAGACAGGGGAAGGCTTTTACTTGTACAAACAGGAACGATAACATAAAAGACATTGTGGGTTGCATGGCTTATTATTACGAAATAAAACACACACTTTTATTCCTTTCTTTTTATACTCATAATATACATTGATGGCGTATGGGGTACCGCAAAAACAACAAAAATAAGAATCTCCATCAAAACAACGTCAGCAAAGAAGCCCAGGCCGCAATGGAATACCTGATATCGTACGGATGGACCACATTGATAATAGCAGTTGTTGTTCTGATGCTTGCAATACTTGGGATACTTAACGTTGCAAGCTCTGCACCAAGGGCAGAGCCTGGAGCATGCAGTGTATACCGGCCTTACGGCGTTGGAAATCCAAATATGGCAAGTCTCATAGGGACGTGCTACAACGAACTGCCAAGATATATAATGAAATCAAATGGCTGGGGAGACTTCGTCTTTGTTCCGGGATCGGGCAATGAATCTAGTCCACTAAACATAACTGGCAATCACATAACCATAACTGCATGGGTAATGGTGCATGGGGCACCATACCACGACATAGTTGATAAGGAAAACCAATATGGGATGAAGATAGACTACAACAACTTTCCTCATTCATGCTCGCCTTCGTACAGTACAGGATTATGTCTAGAATGGGACACCTCAAACAGCTGGGCAGGCACAAGCTATCCGATACCAGGCGGAGCTTTAAACGCGTGGGAATTTGTGGCAGTTGAAATGAATGGCAATTATAAGTACTGGTATGCAAACGGAAAGCAGATCGGCAGCGAGTATATGCCTGGCAGCATAACTTACGTGCCGTCTAATTTTGTCATAGGTGCCATAACTCCTGGGTATACTGGATATGGCAGTGCAGAATGGTTCAACGGTTCTCTTGCAAATGTGCAGTTGTACAACGTATCACTGAACTCAAATCAGATAAACCTGCTTTATAACGAAGGCATTGGCGGAGTGCCTGTCCAGTTGCAAGGCCTCGTAGGCTGGTGGCCGTTGAACGGCAACGCAAACGATTACAGCGGAAACGGTAACAACGGTTATATCTTTAACAATACGTTTACCGGAAGCCTGACAGTATCCAACTATGCCCTGCCTTGATGTCAGAAAAATCTATCTTTTTCCACATATATTTATAATAACATAATGCGCTAACTCTATCATGGATTATGAGGGAGCGGTAGGGCTTATAAGCCAGCTTGAGTCTGGATCTTCAGGAAGTGAGGAATTCACGATAAACGCGTTAAAGGCGATAAATAAGGAAATAAAGCTGACTAACTTCCCCAAGCAGCAGAACGATGTTGTAGCAGAGGCGCTGGTAAGATCTCTATCAGGCCCGTTCTCATTTTCGCAGCCTGCAATAAAATCAATGACTACTGCGTTGCAAAAACCACAAACTGCATTACAGCCTAAAGCAGAGGAGAAGCAGATACTGCAGCAACCTGAACTTCAAGCCAACGCAAAGCCTCAATCTAACGCTCAGCCACCAGCAGCAAAAGAACTGTCAGGAGCAACCTCAGAACTGAAAGGCATAATGGGCAACGCTTCGAAAATAAAGCTCCCTAATATGAAGTTCAATGTACCATTTACAGTTACAAAACCAGTTCAACAGCCTTCAGCTGCCCAACAACAAGAAGAGCAGCATGCTCCTGTTCAAAAACAACCAAGAGCTATTGTGCAGCAGCAAACTCCAGCTCCAAAGATAACACAGAAACAGCAGCCTGCTAGGCAGCAGGTTAATCAGCAAAAACCTGCAACTCAAATCTCCCCATCCCATTTAAAGACCTTTAAGTCAATTCTCGTCGGTCTTCCGCTCCACGACCAGATAGATGAGCTTTCAAAGATAAGCATAGGAATAGACAGGAAGGCATTCGACAAAGCGCATACGCGCATAATCATAAGTGAGATAAATTCACTTTATGAATATTCAAAGACGGAGCCCCCTACTACTAACGTATTCGAACAAAGGCTGAGGGACATACGGGCGCAGAGGCTGTCAGAGATAACGGAGAAACTTGAACGCAAGGGTGTTGCAAAATGGGCATGAGTGAAAAGAAGAAACTAAAGCAGCCCGAGCTGGAACTCAGGCAGATAATAGGATTCACAAAACCAAAGCAGTTCCTTTTCTTCAAGACCAAGCCAAAGCCGATATATGGTGCCCCGATAAAACAGGCACCGCAGGCAGATCAACAGATAAATCAGCAGGATCAGCCTTTCACAGTACAGCAGCAGGCTCCTGCTCAGGCGCAGCCACAAACTTCGGCACAGCAGCCTGCCAAGCAGCAGGTGCCTCAGCAAAAACCAAGGCCACAGAAATCTCAAGGGTTCTTCAAACCCAAGCCTAAGCAGGCTCCAAAGGTCAAACTGCCTGAAGGAACCCCTACATATCAGATATTCGAGAAGGATCAGGTTCAACCTAAGCCCGTAAAGCCGGCACCTAAGTTTCTAGATATAAGGATAAAGAGGATAGCAAACAAACAGAAGGACCTCGAACTCTCAATGCGTGAGCAGAAAATCTCTGGTACGCCTTACTCATTCATAAAAAGAATAATGTATATCTCTATAGGGTTAGCGGTTGCCATTGCAGTTATTGTGTCAGCAGCGTTCATAGAATTGCCTATCATAGATCCTGCAGTAAGCTTCAGTCCAATCTTAGGTGTAGTACTAGGCGCAGCATTCGGCCTGGTAGGCTACATGGTAGTGTTCAACAATCTTATTTTATATCCTGTAAAGAAGGCAAGAAACTCAGGTAAAGAGATAGAAAAAGACGTTCTGTTTGCGGCAAGGGACATGATAATAGCAATGAGATCAGGGATGCCGTTGTATAATGCAATAGTCACGGTCAGCACAGGATACGGCGCTTCCAGCAGGGAGTTTGGAAAGATAGTGGAGACAGTGCAGCTCGGCACGCCTATAGAAAATGCCATAGACGACGTCTGCCTGAAATCGAAATCACAAACGTTCAACAGGATAATGATGCAGTCAAGCACGAGCATAAAAGCAGGTGCTGATGTAATAGGTGCACTTCAAGAGGCTATAGACGAGGTGAGCCAGGAAAGAGTGATAGAGCTGCGAAGATATGGGCAGAGACTGAACGCGCTTGCCATGTTCTACATGCTTTTCGGAATAATATTTCCAAGCATGGGTATAGCCGTCGCAACTATAATGACGACATTCATAAGCATAATAACGATAGACAATACTACTCTGGGATTCGCATTTATCGGAATAGTCTTCCTGCAGGTAGTGTTCCTGAACATGATACGGTCCGCAAGGCCCGTATATGCTTCGTAGTGATGTTATGGCAACTGTAGTATTCGAAAGATTGCTCGGAAGAGGGGTTTCACAGTTCGTTTCTGAGGAGCTTGACCTGGCAGGGATAAAGACGACAGCGAACACTGTCATAGGTGGAGCTATCATCGGATCCATCGTCTCTCTAATCTTGATATCATTCGTACTTGCAATATACATGAATTTCAATCCGGTGCTGGCGTTCTTTGCCGGAATCGGCGGCGGAGGAATGGTAATCCTTATAATATACGCTACGATAGAGTTCAAAATTGAACAGAGGAAGAGTTTTGTAGAGAACATACTGCCTATATATCTTGACCTTACTGCTGCAAACGTCAGGTCCGGGCTTGCACTTACGAATGCAATGACGGTTGTGGAAAGGCCGGAATTCAAAAAGTTCAATGAAGACATAAAACTGATGGGAAAGCAGCTCTATTCTGGGGAATCTATGGAACGCGTTCTTACGCAGCTCACTTCAAGGTATAGGTCCCAGGAGCTGAAGAGGACTATACGTATGATCCTGGAAGCTGAGAGGTACGGAGGAGGGATGACCGACCTGCTGAAGCAGATCTCAAAGGACCTGAGGACCGAGCACATAATCCAGAAAGAGGTTTCAGGTCAGCTGTTCATGTACATGATATTTATAGCATTTGCCGCACTTGCTGCTGCGCCAGTGCTCTTCGCAATGACCAGCGAGATGATAGGAATAACTCTAACTATATGGTCAAAGATTTCATTAAATTCGTTATCGAGTATACCTTCTACGGGGATGTCCTTCCATAAATTCAGCACACCTCAGATAACGCTTGGTGCATATCAGGACTTCGCACTGGGATCTATAGTGCTGATTACTGGGATGTGTTCATTCATAGTCTCTGCAATCTCTTCAGGAAGGATGATAAGAGGGATAAGATACCTGCCATTGTTCATAATTGTAGGAATAATGGTATACTTCGGCGTTGCCATAGTAGTAGGTGGCATATTCGGCGCTATAGCAGGAGGCTGAGTCTGCCAAGTTTCAAAAACTGACAGATATGCATTAGGGATTGTTCAAGACAGCAATCAAAACACGTTCTTCAATATGGTCTTAAGGATTATGTAACCGTCCCTGAAGGTGCGGAGTTTTGCCTCCCCCCAATCCCTTTTCTTCTCAGTGCTCGGTATCTCTATAACTTTCAGATGTGCCTTCATCGCATTTATGTTTATCTCAGTTTCTATGCCAAAGCCGTCTTCCTTTAGGTTCAGCTTGTTTATTATGCTCTTCCTGAAGCTTCTGTAGCCGTAACACATATCGCTGTATTTAGATCCGAAGAAAACGTTGACTATAAAGACAAAGAATTTGTTGCCAGCAATTCTTACTTTCGAGATATCCTCGCTGCCTCCGCCGACCATAAACCGCGATCCCATGCACACATCGTATCCTATGCGTATACTTTCTACCAGAAGGTTAAGCTCCTTCGATTCGTTGGAAAGATCTGCATCCATAGACACTATTATGCTGCCCTTCGCCGCACGGAATCCCTTCCTGAGAGCCGATCCCTTCCCCTTGTTATCGTATATGACTCTTGCACCGAGCCTCTTTGCTATTCCTGCAGTATTGTCGTGGGAGTGGCCATCTACTACGAGTATCTCATATCTGCTGCTCCTTAGGTTTTTCCTTATCCCATGTATTACCTTGGCAATGTTCTTTTCCTCGTTAAGCGTCGGTATTACTATGGAGACATAATCATTCATTTCATTGCACCTGAAGAAAATATCTTTATCACATCATTGTCTTTCAGAATATAATCCTTTGGTATACGGAGCTTTTTCTTTGCATCTATGCC
>DAHUYR010000049.1 GCA_027315135.1 Microcaldota archaeon | reverse complement strand
AGCATATTCCGCTCCCTGTTGTCAACAAGTATCTTGAGACTCTGCATCAAACCTGTAATTAGTTTGCTTGACGTCTTTTTTAACCTTGTTGCAGATTAATCAGTAGTGCTAAGATGGCAAGAAGAGTGAGCAAGAGAAAGATGCCTGATAGAGATGACTTTAGAGTCAACGAAAGGTGGAAGATAGAAGAGGGTGTATTCGACAGGAAGACCATGATGAATCTAGAAAAGGTCTTCACCCATAAGATAGTATCGGAAATGATCCACATAATATCGAGGGGCAAGGAAGCCGACGTCTATCTTGCAAGATCAGGAGAGAAGGTTGATGCTGAATACGTGGTTCTTAAGATATTTAACCAGGAGAATACGAGTTTCAAGAGAAGGACAGAGTATGTGAAAGGCGATCCCAGATTCGATGGAATAAAAACAGATATACGAAGCATAATCAGGATATGGTGCAGGAAGGAGTATGGAAACCTAAAGATAGCCAAAGAGGCGCAGGTCTCTGCTCCAGAGCCATACTACTTCAATGGGAATGTACTGGCGATGCAGTTCATAGGAGAGGACGACAGGCCTGCAAAGATATTGAAAAACATTGAACTTGATAATCCGGAGAAGGTACTTGATGAGATTATAGAGAATATGAAAAGATTATACTCTGCAAACCTTGTTCATGGAGACATTAGCGAGTACAATATACTGATAAAAGACAATATTCCATTCGTGATAGACATTGGACAGGGTGTGTCTCTGGGTCATCCTAAGGCAAACGATTTCTTGGAAAGGGATGTGAAGAATATACTGCATTACTTCAAGAAAAGATACGGAGTAGACATGGAACAAGAACAGGTTGTTTCTGAAATAAAGAGCTAACTATTTAGGAATCTCGAAGCCCCTCTTCTTCAGCGTGTCCCTGTCAAGTATGCTGTATCTCCAGATTATGTCTCCCTTCTCGTCTCCCTGCACCACCCATGGTTTTACGAGAACAAGGTCGTTCTCCTTTACCCAGAATCTTCTCTTCAGCCTTCCAGGTATTGAACAGATTCTTTGCTTCTGGTCCGCACAGTTAATCATGAACTTCGATGCTCCCAGCGCCTTATAGACCGAGCCTATAATTTCATTGTCCCTAGGGATCATTAGAGTATGAACCTGTTCCACATTGTTTTTCTTGTACACAAAACCACTAATAATTCTTAACAGTATATCTTGCTCCGCAAGCCTCGCATACTATAGTCATGTATCCGCGTTCTGTGGACTGTACATGCGTATCAGGCTTGTGGCACTCCTTGCATATTATATATATCTCAAAATATTTCTTTATTTTGTCTGACAGTTCTGCCTGCTGCACCTTCGCATTGATTATCAATGATGAATTGTCCATGGATGTCGGGGTTCCTAGTTCCTTTGTAAGATATCTTGCAATATCTGATGAGTCTCTTCTTGCCGCATCGGCTATGGCACGCAGGTTCCTTAAGAAGGTCTTGCTGCCCTGTATCATTGAGTCTGCTTCTGGTATCTTGAAGTCAACCTTCTCCTCTGACAGCTGTGATATCTGCGTAAATGCCCTGTTTAGTAATTCATCATAGTTCAATCATTTCACCGAGATTAAGAATTGTATTTATAAATAATAGACTAAAGGTATTTATAAGGTTATACTGGTCAAGTTTATTGCAGCAGAAGGGCAGGGAGCTAGAGGTTTCCTTTACCGCAAATCCTCTTTATGGCGGGCCTTATACCTGTTGAGTGTTATGCCGGATATGTCAGTCTTGCATGGAAACGTTGAAGTCCTGCCTTTGGCGGTAGTTTTGTATATGAACTGGGCCAGGCCGGAAGGAGCAACCCTAAGTACACTGCAGAAGTGGACCTTCACTATGCGTATAAAAACCTATGCTCTAAAGATACAGGATTGAGTGGACATGCAAATCAGCTTACATATTCACATTATGCAAGATAGGTTTCTGCTGCATATGCTGGGATCGCCTAGTGGTAGGGCGGCAGCCTGCTAAGCTGTTTGGCTAGAAATGGCCTTTCCGAGTTCGATTCTCGGTCCCAGCGTTTCGTTATATGTGTAGCTATGATGCTAAAAATAAGGACAAATAGTTATGCATATGTGCCATAACGATTCAGACCAATTTATCTAACGAGTCTTGCTGGTACAGGATAGTCACTGAATTGAGGCAAAACGCTCTTCCCATAAATCATTCTACATAACGCTTCAAACTCGTATCTTGCTCCGTTCAATGCGTTATGTGGCTTTGGTTCTGTGCCTAGACCTACAAAATTCAATATAGTATCACCGCTCAAAAAAAGCCCTATATTTGGCTTCTTAGGGATTTCAATGCCGTTTTCAAGCATATGTGCCATGCATACGGAGTGCATGTCTAACATCCAGATTGGCAGTATGAAGTTTATACCGTATTTTTCAGCGTATTTATTTACGAACCCCCTATCAAAAGAGGGATTTTGTCCAGCAGTTACGTTGCATTTATTAGTCTTCAAGAATGATCGAATGTCCTCGACCACGTCCTTTGGATCATTAACAGTATCTCTATTCATTTTATTAATATCAAATCCATTTATTTCCATGCTAGCTTCCATAATCTCAGCACCGTCAAAAGGGTAATATTCTTTATAGAACTCATTGAGTTTCTCCCCGTAAGATACAATACCTACACTGAGGATAGCACATTTCTCAGAATCAAGTCCAGTAGTTTCAATATCCAAAACTGCTATGTTGTCCAGATATACCATTGCGTCATCAAGTATGTATTATGGAAGCGTTTATTTAATGGATTGTGATGTTCAAGTCTTGTGATCTTCATATTCAGATGCGCAGCGCCAACACGGAAGCGAGATTTTAGCTTTAATACCAATAGCAACTAATACAAGTCATTAGAAGGAGAATATCTTTGGAGAAGCTATCAGTATTTGTTTTTTGGCTGATACGAGCCTAAGGCAATAAACTACCTTTTGCCGTTCGTTGCTACAGAACGCCAAGATCATCATTTTACGGATGCTGCCATGGGGTTAAAACATGACATGAACAAGTTAGAGCAAAAGTTAGTTAATGCACGGAAGAAAGTATATGTTATTGTGCTTAATCAGGCAGAGATTGATAGATATAAAAGGATAACCATTGCTACTATTATCGCAACGTCCTCTGCAAATAAGATATGGAACGCTACAAGCTAACTCAAAAAGTTGAGAAGTATGTTAAAGGAATTTTTCGGAAAGGAGGAGAACATAACAGAGTCAGACTTAGAAGAGTTATTGGATAAAAATAGCGAACATGCCAAATTGGAAATTAAATCATCTATAAGTAATAAAGAGGATTCTTTGCTTCAGCCACTTGTTTCCTTTGCGAATGGTAGTGGCGGTTTGTTGGTTTTGGGTGTAAATGAGGGAACCAACAAAATAATAGGTTTGAAAAAAGAATATGATAAAGAAAAAATAAGTAATATAATAAAAAGTTATATAGAACCTGATAACTTTTCAAATCCTGAATATATGAACATCAAGGAAATAAAACTAAAAAATAGTAATTCAGCATATTGTATAGGTGTTCATCCCACGCCATTCATTGTAGGTTATAGAAAAGATAAGGCATACAAATATTACATACGAAGAGGCAATGGAAAGGCAAAATTAAGTCCTGCAGATTTGCACACGTTGGCTACAATCAAAGAAGAATTTGGATATAATAAAAAGTACAGAGAAGATATATCGGAATGTATTAAAAATTTAATTGAAGAGACAGCGCGATTTCTAAACACAGGCACTGGTATTCTTGTCAAGGTTATCTTAGAAGAAAATGAAACAAATTTAATTAGTATAGTAAACAATGCTGGACTCAAAAATCTAAGTAAAAACATCTATGAAGAAACTATAGAACGAGGCACTGATATATATAAAACTAAACATGAAACACATAATAAAAATTTAACGTATAGGGAAGAGGAACTATTCGAGGAATGGCAAGATGGACTTGCTCATTCGTTCGACAAATATAGTAAAATTTATGAGCCTGAATTAAAGAAAATAGAGGAACAGAAACTTGTGATCAGATGGATAGACGCAGTAAGAAAACTTGAAGGACACACCGCTCTAGGTTATAGCTCTGAGATTAGTCTAGCTAGTACTTTATATGAGATATTTAGTACTTATGATAGTAGTAAAGAGAAGACCCTATTGAATCATTATAAACTTTCTGAACTGTCGTTGAGTTATGAGTCGAATTTTTTAAGATTTAAAACTTATGCCCATGAAATATTTGAAAAGGCAAAAGATACACCAGGTATTATGGATTTAGAATATTTTATCAAAACGATTGATGCTTTTCCTAGCGATTTTTCTAGGTGTCTGATACCTATTTTAAAACCTTTAATATTACTCAAAAGGGAAACGGATACTGTTTTGATGTTTCAATAGACTTATTGAGCATATATCAATGTGTATTAATTAATATGTTTCAGAATCACCTTTTTGGGTTCTTGCTTATACTAAGCGTTTCGTTATATATGTAGCTCTGCTATTGAAGAATTTAACCAATGAAGAAAGACGTGTATGCACTATGAGCGTCTTCACAATAATTGCGCAGGGACAGCTTGGATTCTGAATCCTGCAAAAAGTATAGGCACCTGCAAGCACACAGTATAAGTATTTTTCCTTGCAGATTTCTTTGGTTTTATTGTGGCTGGGAGCGAAAGGGAGATAGCGTTCATAAAAGGGGACGGAGTAGGCCCTGAGATTGTCGATAATTCAAAACGCATTGTAGATGCTGCTGTTGAAAAAATAGGTGCTGGCAGGATAAAATGGATAGAGGCATTGGCAGGGAGCGAAGCTGAGAAGAAATTTGGAAACAGATTACCAGATGAGAGCATAGAGATAATAAAGAGGTGCGGCGTTGCGATAAAGGGACCTATAGAGACGCCTGTAGGCAAGGGATTTACATCAATAAATGTAAGGTTAAGGCTGATGTTTGACTTGTATGCAAACATACGCCCTGTCAAGTGGTTCCCGGGAATTGCCAGCCCGATTACGAATCCTGAGAAGATAGATTTAGTTGTGTTCAGGGAGAATACAGATGACCTTTACCGCGGGATAGAGTGGAAATATGACTCTGCAGAAGCAGGAACGGTAAGGGATTTTCTTAATGCCAATCTTGGAACTGATATTGAGAATGATTCCGGGATAGGCATAAAGGTAATGAGTAAGGCAAAGACCGAGCGCGTAACAAGGATGGCGCTGAATTATGCGATTAAGCACAAGAGAAGAAGCATAACGGTAATGCACAAGGGCAACATAATGAAATATACTGAGGGTGCGTTCAGAGAGTGGGCGTATAATATTGCAAAGACAGAATTCAGGAGCAGCATAATCACAGAAGAGGAGGTTGCTGCAGGAGGCAGCAACAAAGGAAAGATACTGTTCAATGACAGGATAGCAGATAACATGTTCCAGCAGATAATAACAAGGCCTGGAGAGTATGACATGATCCTTGCGCCAAATCTGAATGGGGATTATGTGTCTGACGCTGCAGGCGCACTGATAGGCAATATAGGTGTCCTTGGTGGAGCAAACATAGGAGACACGTATGCGATATTTGAGGCTGTGCATGGCACCGTTCCCAAGTATGCAGGGCAGAACATTGCGAATCCGATGGGCATACTCAGTGCATGCTGCCTTATGCTGGAGCATATTGGCATGGAAAAGGCTGCATTGATGATAAAGGATGCAGTTTCCGCAACTCTTAAGGACAGAATTGCTACAAAAGACATTGCAAGATTCATGGGAAGCGTGCCTGTTGGGACAGATGAGTTTTCTGATGCAGTAATAGACAGGCTAAGCAAAGTATAGCTTTTACCTAATCCTGCCATTTTCTCTGAAACACTTAAATTAATTTATGGATACTCTGTTCCGGTAGTATGATGGTTGATGCGCCTAAGATAAACCAGGGATTGGAAGGGATTTATTTCACAGAATCCGGCATATGCAAGGTTGACGGGATAAACGGCAGATTGTATTATTATGGTTATTCTATCGAGACTCTTGCGGAAAACTCCAATTTTGAGGAGGTGTGCTATCTGCTGCTTAACGGAAAGCTGCCGAAAAAATCGGAATTGTCAGCGTTCAGGAAGAATCTTGCTTCTGAGAGGGAACTTCCTGAAGAGGTAATTATGATGATAAAGCGCGCTTCCAAAAAGGCAAACGCTATGGATATTCTGAGAAGTGCAGTCTCGATGCTCTCCTTCTTCGATGAAGACTCTGGGGACAACTCTGAAGCTGCAAACATGAGGAAGAGCGTACGCCTTATCTCGCAGATTGCTTCTGTAACGGCAGCTACAGGCAGAGCGAAAGCAGGTAAAGCTTATGTAGAACCTGATCCAAAGATGAATCATGTGGAGAATTTCCTTTACATGCTTAATGGAGCGAAGCCGGAACCCGATCATGTGAAGATACTTGATACCATGTTTCTGCTGCATGCGGAGCACAGCTCAAACGCATCAACATTCTCAGGAATAGTAACGGCGTCTACGCTCTCCGATATGCACTCGGCAATAACCTCTGCGATAGGAACGCTCAAAGGACCTTTGCATGGAGGTGCGGATGAGGCGGCGCTGCATATGATGAATGCAATAGGAAAGCCTGAGAATACTGTACACTATATAGTGGATGCACTTGCAGGAAAGAAAAGGATTATGGGCTTTGGCCACAGAGTGTACAAGACCTATGATCCAAGAGCCAGGATAATAAAGGGAAGGCTGGAAGAGATGCAGAATAGTGCTGATAAAGAGGTTAGAAACCTCACAAATATCGCATTGCAGGCGGAGAAGCTTATGATAAACAAGCTTGGAAAGAGCCATGGGATATGGCCAAATGTGGATTTCTTCTCAGGGCCTGTTTATACAGATCTGGGAATAGAAGATTATCTGTTTACGCCCATATTTGCTGCAAGCAGGATACCTGGATGGGCTGCACACATAATGGAATACCTTAAAGGCAACAGGCTAATACGCCCGCTGGAATATTATGATGGGGCTATCGGCAAGAAATACGTTCCGATCAAAGAAAGATAATTAGATATTTCCTCCAGTGATAACTGCAATGGTCTTTCCGTATTGAGGCAGTTTTCTATAAGCAGCCACGCTTGCGACTCCTCCAAGCTCAGCCTCTATCTTATACATCTTTCTAAACTTCCCCTGCTCTTCTTCCATTTCCTTGTCTGTTACGGTGATAATGTCTCCTTTTAATTCCTTGAGAAGTTTTATGCTTTCATCTCCAAATGTAGGAAAGCCTACGGCTATGGCATCAGCCTCTGTATCTACCTTCTCACGCACAACAGGTTTGCCTGACTTGAAGGCTGTGTACAATGGCTTTGCACCTTCAGCCTCAACGCCTATTATCTTCGGCACCTCCTTTATGGCATTGCTCTGCTTCATATACTTTATAGCTTCAAGAGCACCGGCAAGCAGTGTTGCGTTTCCTACTGGCAGTATTATCGCATCTGCAGATCTGACATCATGCATCGCTTCATATATTATCGTCTTTTGCCCCTCTTTCCTATAACAGTAATCTCCCGTAAGGAAAGCGCCTTTTTCCTTTGAATAGTCTATCGCCGCCTTCTGTGCGTCGGTGAAATCACCGTTTACTTCTGTAAGGTCGGCATCGCCGGTACCGATTATCAACTTTTCCTTGTCCTTATTTGCTTTCTTGCCTACAAAGACCTTTGCCCTTATTCCGAACATCTTTGAGTAGTGGGCAATTGAATATGCCATATTGCCTGTTGATGCGCAGACCACTTCCTTATAGCCATACTCGGCAGCTTTGTTAATCTCTATGAGCGAGCCCCTATCCTTGAATGATCTTGTAGGGTTTGTCACTTCGACTTTTAGATATAGCCCGTCTTCATCTGCTATGATAATATTTGTTCCGCCGGCTTTGAAACGCTTGTAATTGCAGTCAGGAAAGAATTCCGAATAGGACCAAAAGCTGTTTTCTTTCTGATAGCCGAACTTCTTTTTTTCATCATATATTACATTCAGCAGCGAATCGCACTTCTTGCATATCTGGTACTTGAAGCTGCTGTCATATCGCTCACCGCACTTCATGCATTGAAGATGGTATTTCACTTACTCACCAATTCTTTAATTTTCGCATGGTTATCTGCATTGTTTCCTTGTTGACAAGATTGCGCTCCACGCCTTTTATGTCAAACGTTATTCCCATCTGGTCGCATATGTATGATGTATCTTCTATTGCGCTTGCCAGGCACGAAGTGGCTCCTGGAGACGGAGTTATGTTAAATATAGACCAATCCTTCTTTATTTTTGACTCGCCTAAGACAAGAGCCTTTTTGTTTTCGTCTATTATTTGAGGCCTTACTCCGCCCATATACGGTGCAAGTTTTATGTCGTTTAGGGTTAGCGATGGCACTATTTTCGAGACCTCGTTTTTCAGGAACATGCTGGTCCCTATTCCTGGCAGGTCGTAAAGGAGGTTCTTCCAGAGTATACTCCTTATGTCCCGGCTCGTCATTATATTAAAAAGGCTTGATGTCGTTGCCAGGTCAAAATCAAAAGTTCTTATGTAGTCGGATATTGTAGAACTGTTTCCCTTCTCAAGCTCAGGATATATTGTCACTGTAGGCCCAAATCGAGTTATGCGGCTGTTGGTGATGTCAGGATCGCCGTGTACTGCGGCAAAAGGTATGCCCCCTTCTTGAACCCTGTAGACTTTGCCATTCAACACCTTCGGGGCAGTGTAGAAATTACCTCCCACACAGAGGACTGATAAATTCTTCTCATAGCCCATCATTTTTGCAAAATATAGGCTGTAGCTTCCTGAACAAAATACAACAAATTTTGCGTGGTATGCTTTACCGTTCGCTGTAATCTCGAATTCACCAGGAGAGCCTTTTACCGAGGTTACCTTAGTGTTCAGCTTGATGCTTACTCTCCCGTTTCTTGCAAGCTTTGCCCTTTTTACAAATGAATTCGTAAGGTTCCTAAAATTTACCATCTGGCCGTTGTCTGACTTGAGCGCCTGAACACTTTCGTCCATGGGCCTCTTTTTCATTACATTCGGCTCTAGTTTTGCTATCTCGTTCGGCCCTATCCTTTTCAGCCCTGGGAAGATGTGCTTTAATCCGGAATCGTAAATCTTGTCCAGTTTCTGAATCTCGGTGTCTCCCACTCCAAGGACCATCTTCCCGCATTTTTTCGTTATTGAATCATATTCGCTTTTAGGCAGCATGCCAAGGTATCTAAGCACTATCTCCGCTTCTTCTTTCGTCTCCCTTGACTTTTCAATAGAATAATTAGTCTCTATATCTCCGAAATGAAGAGTCTGTGCATTGTTATTCGAATTCGAATTCAAGGCTGCAAATGAATTGAACTTTTCAAGAAGGAGCACTTTCTTTGCGTCAGTATACTTGCTTAGCATGTAAAGAAGCGACGCGCCTGTTATTCCGCCTCCGACTATTATTATATCGTATGATTCTGGCATGTAATCAACTTCCACCCTTAGAGACAATTTTTTTTAGAACATAATTCAATATTCCTCCAGCCTTATAATACTCAAGTTCCATCTCCGTGTCTATCCTCAGGAGCAGCTCTGCTTCGTGCTTTTCACCAGATATTCCCGTATATGACATCCTTACCTTGTTTCTTGGAGCTATTTCTTTGTCTAGATATATTGATACTGGCTGAGAAAGATCTACTTGCAGGGAGCTCGCATCTTCTCCGTTGATGAACTGCAGAGGTACTATGCCCATTCCTACAAGATTGCTCCTGTGAATTCTTTCAAAACTCTTCGCAATTACTGCCTTCACCCCGAGGAGCATTGGGCCCTTTGCAGCCCAGTCCCTTGAACTGCCGGAACCGTATTCAACTCCTGCAAATACTACAAGTGGCCTCTTTTCTTCAGTATACTTCATTGCTGCATCGTATATAGATAGCTTTTCCTTGTTTGGGAAGTGGAGCGTCGTTCCGCCTTCTGTGCCTGGGAGCAGCAGGTTTTTTATCCTGTTATTTGCAAACGTGCCGCGCATCATCACTTCATGATTGCCTCTCCTTGAACCATAAGTATTGAAATCAGCGTATGTTATTCCCTTTTCCTGCAAGTATTTTCCAGCGGGACTGTCCTTCCCTATGGCTCCGGCTGGAGATATGTGGTCTGTAGAGAGCGAATCGCCAAATACTGCAAGCACGGCAGCATTTTCTATCGGAGTTATTGGAATATCTGACAGCGGGTCAAAATTATCGAAGAAAGGAGGCAGTTTTATGTATGTGCTGTTCTCCTCAATACCATATACCAGGCCTGCTGTCCCTTCTATGGCATTCCAGTAGTTGTTTACCTTGAATAGATCTGCACCGTACTCTTTCTTGAACAGGTTGGGATTTACTGATTTTTCAATGAGCCGCAGTATCTCTTCCTGGCTTGGCCATATATCCTTTAGGTATATGTCTTCGCCAGCATTGTTCTTCGCAAGAGGCTCTTTCTCAAGGTCTTTTAGCACCGTGCCTGCTATCGCAAATGCAACAACCAGCGGAGGAGACATCAGGTAATTTGCTCTTACATCCCGGTGTATTCTTGCCTCATAATTCCTGTTTCCTGAAAGGACAGATGCAACTGCAAGGTTGCTGTTGTTTATCGCATCGCTCTGTTTTTCTATCAGCGGTCCGGAATTTCCTATGCAGGTTATGCATCCGAATCCTACAAGACCGAAGCCCAGCTTTTCAAGCGGTTCTATCAGGTTAAGAGCCTTCAGGTAGTCTATTACGACCCTTGAACCTGGGCCGAAACTGGTCTTTACCTTCCTAGTGTCAACGCTCAGTCCTTTTT
>DAHUYR010000045.1 GCA_027315135.1 Microcaldota archaeon | reverse complement strand
AGCGTATCGTAGTTGAACCGCTAAGTTTCAGATCCAGGCTGCCTCCCAAAAGAAGAGTTTCTCTTGACGAACTCATAACGGCGCTTGACGAGGCGATGAAGATAAAGGAGCAGAGAAGCGTCACGGCTTCTTTTGTCAGGCCACCGATGTCCTTTGAAGTTGGAACGACCGACATAAAAGCGGATGCGGAGAGAGTATATGAATACATAAAGAAGAATGCAGACTCAGAGAATGTGGTCCTGTTCAGCGCCCTTGCAAATGGAAGCGGATCCGGTAACGTCATTCTTGAACTTTTCATACCAATGCTTTATCTTGCTAGCGATAAGAGGATAGCGCTCAGACAGGATAAATTCTTCGAAGATATATTTGTGACGGTTGCGCAGTGATTTGATGGAACAGGATAGTGAATACAAAAAAGTGATTGAAGCAGCTCTGTTTATGTCATCAAGCGCACTTGGTGCAAAAGAGCTCTGCGGAATTACAGGCATAGCTTCACCAGGAATAGTTAACAAGCTGCTTAAGGAACTGCAGAACGAGTATGGGGCAAGGGACAGTGCAATAGAGATAATAGAGATCGACAACAAGTACATGCTCAGCCTCAGGGGCCCTTATTCAAAGAGAGTAAGTTCCATGGCGACTGCCCCAGACATAAGCAGAGCAGCATTACGTGTGCTTGCATATATTAGCAAGAATAACGGCGTGCTGCAGAGCTCCCTTGTAAAAGCATTCGGATCCGGAGCGTATGAATATACAAAGGAATTATCGGAAAAAGGATTCATAGAGCGCAAGGCCTATGGAAGGAGCAAAAAACTGTCTGTGACAAGCAAGTTTAGAGAATACTTTAGCGCATAGCCTCAATAGGTCGGGTGCTTTTCCTCTGTTCCAGATTTGTAGTTCACATAAAGCGCTGCAACGAATAAATAAGAGGAGAGCCTGTTCATGTATGCCTTTGCCACATCTGCTACCTCATACTCCTCTGATGCCTTGACAAGACTTCTCTCCGCACGTCTTGCAATGGATCTTGCAAGATGAAGGCTTGCAGCAGCGTCGCTTCCTCCCGGCAGCACAAATTCCTTCAGCTCCGGCAGCTCCGTTGACATGCGGTTTGTCTCTTTCTCAAGGATTTTTACAGAATCAGGATTCAACTGTGCCTTTTCCACGCTTGGATTTGAAAAACTCGCAAGGCTGGCACCTATTATAAATAAGGAATTCTGTACAGATTCTAGTTCCTTTTTCAGATTCTCGTCTGTAACTTTACAGACCGAGATGCCCACTGCGCTGTTGAGCTCATCAATTGAACCTATGGCTTCTATTATGCCACTGGCTTTTGACACTCTCTTTTCCGAGAGCGTACCAGTTTCTCCTTTATCTCCGGTTCCCGTGTAATATGTGGACATTTACTCGCGCTTAAGGTCTGAGATAGGCTTTCCCTTCTTGTGAGCCTTATCTTTCTTCATCTGCCTTTCTGCGTTTTTAAACATTCTGTCCCTTATCATACCCACGTCTGCCTTTGATATAATCAGGTTATCAGCATTCATAACTGGCTTTTCCGCATATGATATCATCAATTTGTCGTCATAGCGTGCGTGTGCTTCTGAATGTCGAACCATAACACATGCGCCTATCGCGCAATCTATATTGCTTGCTGCCATGGCACTTTCCAGCCTGCTTACTAGAGCCTTTGCACTTGTGTGCACCTCTTCAGGCTTTCCTTTAGGTATATTTGCCAGTACGACGAATTCGTCTCCGCCCCACCTGTAGCCCTCTTCGAACTTGAATTTTGAATCTTCGCGTCGTATGGTCTCGCTTATGGCCTTTGCCGTATGTGCCAAGAGCTTATTGCCATGCTCGTAACTTTTTGTATCGTTTGTGACTTTGAGATTGTTAAGGTCTATTATCACAAGCACAAGGTTGAGATCGTGCCTCATCGCAGTGCCGAATGCTTTAGGGAAGCCAAGATTGTTGAATATCTCTGCCCTTTCCAAGCCTGTGCGTTCGTCTACATATGCAAATTTCTTAAGGTGATCGTAGTCATGCTTCAGCTGTGCATTCTCCCTTGCCAGCTTTGCCTTTTCCTGATCCGTGTGGTGTTCGCGTATCGCTGCAAACGCTATTGTTTCCATTAATCCCGATTTTTCCTTTTCAAGGATCCCGATTACGCTGTTCTTGTCCCTTAACGCCTCCTCAAGATGAGATATTCTCTCCTTGTAGAATAGCGCCACATGGTGTTCTGTTGATGTTGCTGTCCTTTCAGGATGTGATCCGTGCTGTACAGTAGGCCTTTGACTTACTTCTGAAGTCTTGCCGTCTTTATTTCCAGGCATGTACTTTTTTGTTGTCATTTAAACAATTCCTCTATAGTATATCCTATTATCTATTGATTGCCAATTTGGTTAATCGCCGTTCTCTTAAGCGTTGTCGCAAGCTTAAATAGAAAGCAGATGAGATGGAGTGGTGGGTTGGTTGGGGATACAAGAACAAGGCCCTTTCGGGCTTGCGTCCATCTCATCCAGCTGAAATAGTTATAACTTATCTACTATATATGAATAGAGTTTTTTTTGCCGTTTATAAATAGAGTTATACAATGTTAATCCATATAATTTCTGCTTTAAATCTACCAATATCAGTTTATACACATATTATTACCCATCTAAATTACAATAATACGTGTGAAATTGATAAAAACGTTACTTTTAAATATTAGTAGAGACATAGTTATACGGTGGAAAAATCCCTAAAAAACTTCCAGAGAACATTGAGAGAGCAGTTAGGCGTATAAGAAAGGAGTACGGCCATTACGTAGAGGCTAAGATGCTCAGGGGCAGGTACAGGCTCTTCCAAGCAACAAGCGTATATAATCAAGAAAAGGGCAGATCTGACAAGGTCACTAGATACCTAGGCTGGCTTACGGATGACGGGCTTCTGATACCTGCAAATCATAGAGATGAAAGATCAAAGGGATTCAAAGAGATAGAAAGGAAGGAAAAGGAAAGGCTTGCCGAGATGGAAGGCTCTGTGCAGGAGATGGAGCAGAAAAAGTCCGCTGATGGAGTGAGGAAGAGGGAGACCGGAAGACACGAGAAGGAGATATTAAGGGCGGTTAGCATGAATGCGCGGATAACTGTACCGGAGCTGGTAAAGATCACAGGCATAAAGGACACAGCAGTAAACTACCATCTCAAGAATCTAGAAAAACGATACGATATAGAGTACGCATTGGAGATAGACATAGAGAAATTCGGATACGTAGATTATATCGCGTTTGCAAAGTTTGTAGACAAGAAACCCAAATATGATGAGATAAAGGAGGAGTTGGAAAAGATACCTTATGTGCAGACTGTAATGATAACTAAGGGAAAATATGACATGGTGATACTGCTAATTGCCGAGGCGAACAGCGAGGCAAGAGGCACCCTGTACGATTTTACGCGCAAAGCCTTTCCATCTTACAATATAGAATGGACAATGTCTCCGGCTTACTTCAGCGGACTGGGCTTTGTACCTGTGCGGGAAAATTTCTTTGAAGTGCTAAAGGAAAAGGTATGGAAGAGGACAAAGGAGAAGCCGAAGCCAGCCCACGATGAAATAACAGATATGGAGTACGAAGTGCTCAAGGCTATGAACAAGAACGCCGCTGCTGATTTTGCATCGATAGACAGAGAGATAGGCGCAGATAGGGGAAGATCAAATTATGCGTACCACAGGCTCACCGAGCGTGGAATAATAAAGAGAGCTACAATAAATATGCGCAATCTGCAGTCCAGATTTGATGTCATTTTCATACTGAATACGATAAACGTGCAGGAATGGGCTGGAAGCAGGGAGAAACTGCTTCTTGACCTTATTACAGAGAACGGTTCTCAGGCTGACACTTACTCCTTTGCATGCGATATAATGTCGCCGAAAGGCGTTTTGCTCATGGCTCATGTGCTTAAGGACCAGGACCTTGAGAAGATTACTGAAAAATTCAATGATAAGATTAAAGGTATGCTAATTTATGATCTCATAGTCACAAACATAGTAACAGGCTCCATAAACAGCAGATTGTTTGACAAGCTCCAGCTAAAGCAGTATGAAATACTTGTATCATATTACAAATATGATCCTGAAAAGATAAAGGAAATGATAAATTGGGAGAACTAATAGCTGCCAGAATCTGCACGTTTTATAGGCGTTATCCGTGCGCTCCGCCTGTTCCTCCTCCGTCCATGATAATCAGTTTGTTTTTTCTTCTGTTTGCAGATTTAAATAACCTTATGTATGCCAGGATTACCTCCAGTAACAATATGCCTGCGGAGTCTGCACTTATTTAAAGGTGCACGCATATCTGTATTCTGTATAGCTGATGATGCAAATGAGAGAGGAGCTGTCAAGAATATCGCTGGGCAGGTTATTCAACATACTTACCGAATCTATGACAAGGATGGTAGAAGGTTTGAAAGGTCTGATGAAAAGAGAGGAAAGTGTCGATGACAAGACAATAAGGGAATTGAGAGACCATATAAAGACCAGACTTGCAAAAGGAGAGGAAAGGGTCGATAACCAGCATCTGCTTAAGCTGCTTGACCTGTTCTCGGAAAACAAGGAAATAATAGAGTTCATCAAGGAGGAAGCTGAGGAGTGGCTTGAACTTGTCGAAGCAATTGAGAAACATATAGAATCCGGTGACAGCAAACTTTCATCAAAGGAAGAGAAGGAAGTTATGGAGCTTAAGGAACTGAGTGAAAAGATAAAACACACGTTGCGTGATGATTAGAGGCGTGCATTATGCAAGATTGTGGCATGCTGCGAGGTCCTTTGCGAATTCTGCAAGCTCATCTGGCATCTTTATTCCCTCTATCTTTGCGTTAAGTGCGACTCCCTTTTCCTTCTTTGCTTTCCATACCATCGAATTAAACTCTTTTATCAACTCTATATCGGACAGACTTGATGATATTTTCTCCGCTTTCGGGAAGTTTGCTTTCGAAAGATCAATCCCGTACCTCTCTCCTATTACTGAACAGACCTGCGGTATTATAGGATATTCAAGCATTATGAATCTCTCGAAAATGTAATATAAGGAGTATATTGCAGAGTTCTTCTCCTGTTCGGTGAATCTGTTGTCAGTATTGTATGCCCTGTTCTTCACCATCTCGAGATAGTGCGATGCAAAGTCCTCCCATATGAACTGCTTCAGCCCCATTGCAGGATGGAAGAAGTCGTACTTCTCGTATTCTTTGTCAGCGTATGCCGTTATGTCCTCTATATAGTCTACGAATAGTTGGTCCAGCCTTGTAAGCTCCGGCTTCTCTACCCTCTTGAACTGCAGTATGAATCTTGCAACATTGAATATTTTGTTTATGGTCTTTGTCTCTCCGCGTATCTTGTCCTTGGAGCATGAAAGATCCTGTTTTGAGAGGTCGCCTTCGCTTGCTGCCCACAGTCTGAACGGCTCGGCGCCGAATTCCTTGAGTATGTCGTGCGGGTCTATAACATTGCCAAGAGATTTTGACATCTTTTCTCCTTTCTCGTCTACGATGTGCTGATGCACCCAAACATCCTTGAAACATGCCTTGTCTGTCTGGAGGTAGCCTCTTAGCAAGGTATAGTATAGCCATGTCCTTACAATTTCTTTTCCCTGTGGCCTCAATGATACAGGGTACGCTGCCTTGAACAAAGCTTCGTTTGATCCATATTTAGTTATGAAAAGGTCGGATATCGATGAATCAAACCATGTGTCAAACACTCTATCCTCTCCTTTCCATTTTGCGTCCTTGAAATCAGATGCCTTTCCTATTGTCTTTCCATCCTTTATTACTTCGGCATCATCAGGAGGAGCTTCCTTCCATGGCCTGTAATATCTTCCGGGTTTCGGAAGCGCGACCATTCCTTCCGAATACCATAAAGGTATCTCTGTGGAATAGAACCTTCTTCTGGACAGCGGCCAGTCTATCGATATCTGATCTATCCATGATTCAAGTATCTTGCGTGAATCTTCGGGATAAAATGCAAGCTGCTTCTGCAGTTTTAGGATCCGCTCCTTGAATTCCATCTGCTTGAGATAGAACTCCGGCATGGCTATGAACTCTATCTCGACTTTGGACCTTTCCGATATCGGAGTTCTGTGGGTTATGCTCTCCTGCTTTGCCAGGAGACCCTTCTCCTTTAGCGCATCTATCATCTTCGCCCTTGCATCCTTTACCTTAAGCCCTTTCAGGAACCCTGCATTGTCATTCATTGTACCGTCCTTATCTATGGCTATGACAACTTCCAGGCCCATCTCCCTGAAGAACCTTATGTCGGTTAGATCTCCTGCGGAGCACATCATCACAAGTCCAGTGCCCTTCTCGGCCTGTGCAAACGGATGAGGTGCAATCTTAACCTCTTTGTTGAATATAGGAGTTATTGCAGTCTTCTTGTCCAGATGCTTGTATCTTTCGTCGTCAGGATTGTATATTACCATCTTGCACGTGGCTATCAGCTCCGGCCTTGTTGTTGCTATTATTATCTTCTCCCCAGTCTCCTTTACAGTCCATTCCACATGGTTGAATGTTGATGGCAGATCCATATAGTCTATCTCATTGTCGGCAACAGTTGTCTGCAGCTTTGAATCCCAGTTGCTTACCCTGTTGTCTTCGTATACAAGACCGCGCTTGTACAGGCCAATGAAGGTTGACTGTGTAAGAGCTCTGTATTCAGGGGAGTCTGTAAGATAGACCGCGCCGACGTGGCTTCCGGTTTTGTAGGAGGTGAATGAGATGCCCAGCTTCTCAAAGCTGTCCATTGTTGTCAAGGAGGTCTCCTCGAGCAGCTTCTCGCATGCTTCTATGAATTGTTCTCTGCTTACCTTGAATGCAGAAATGTTGAATTTCTTCTCTGCAGCTATCTCCACAGGCAGGCCGTTCCTATCGAGTCCCAAGGGAAAGATTACCTCGTAGCCTTTCATTCTCCTGTACCTGACAAACATATCCATCATAACATATGTTGCAGCATGGCCTATGTGTATCGGGGAATTTATGTATGGCGGAGGAGTATCAAGAGAGTATATCGTCTTGCCTGACCTTTCGTTGAATGCATACGGCTCAGCCTCCCTCCACGATTTGGTTATCTCCAGCTCAGTTGCAACCGACCAGTTCTTAATATCATCAAACTTTACCATGATTTTCTTATACTAATTTGAGTAAATACTTATATGGGTTGTTGTTCTTTCAATTGCCTGTAAAAATAGGAATACTTATAAACGTTAGCGAGATATTATAGAGTGCCAAAGCCTTAGCTTTGGTTAGTTCTAAGTGTTTTTAATGGCAAGAATGCACACTGGAAAGCATGGAAAGGCAAAATCAAGGAAGCCTGTTGCTGAGCAAGCTGTTATCCCCGAGGGAGCACCTTCGAAGGAAGAGGCAGCCAAGCTGATAATGGAGTATGCAAAACAGGGTATGCATCATGCAGCAATAGGACAGAAGCTCAGGGATGAGCACAACATACCTTATGTTAAACAGTATTTCGGAAAGAGATTGCACGTTGTTCTTGAAGAGAATGAGGTTGAGGGAGAATATCCGCAGGACTTCATGGATCTGCTCAAGAATGCAGTTAAATTGCGTAGGCATCTTGCAAAGAACAAGAATGACAAGCATAATAGAATGAGCCTTACCAGAATCGAGTCTAAGATATGGCGCATGTCGAAGTACTACAAGAGGACTGGTGCGCTTCCTGAAGGCTGGAAGTACGATCCTGAGAAGGCCGCATTGATTGTAAAGGGTAGCTGATAATGGCACAGAAAACCGCTGAAAAATGGAAGATGAAGAAATGGCTAGAGGTATACTCGCCAAAGGTATTCGGAGAGTCATCAATAGGTGAGATACCTGCAGACGAGGAAGAGAAGGCCATAGGCAGAATAATAGAGGTAAACATGTCTTGGCTTACGCACAAGCCTGAGCACTCGTTCCTGTCAGTAGGTCTCAGGGTTATTGAAGCTAAGAACAACGCTGCGCATACTGAGCTGGAATTCATGGAGCAGATGTTCAGCTACACTCATTCGCTGGTAAGAAGGCATTCTGGCGTAATATACACCATGAACAGATTTACAGACAAAGAAGGAAAGCCAGTAGTAGTTAAATTGATAGCCATATCATTCTCAAAGCTAGCAACGCCTAAGAAGAGCGAGATAAGGAAGAGGCTGGGCGATTACTGCAAGCAGTATGTTTTGGAAAGGACAAAGGATGACATAATAAAAGGAGTTATGGACAATTCGTTACAGGCAGGCGCAAGGGAGTCAATAAAGAACATAACGCGCATGTCAAAGCTTGAAGTAAGGAAGCTTGAATTCTGATTCTGCAGACACTGAATGGTTCAAGGATTTTTATTTATCCCCTAGCTTCGCGCAGGATTTGATTCATTCCGATTCTGCATCATCAGTGTTTGCCTCCAGGAACTCTTTCAGAGCAACGGCATTGTTGTAATCAGTGTCTTTTGCCGCGTAAAGCAATGTTACATCAGTATCCTTGATTAATTTTATGAGCTCTGCTACATGTTTATTGTACTCCAATTCCTTTGCATATTTTGCCTTGAAGGATTCCCATTTCTTAGGATCGTGATCAAACCACAGCCTTAGCTCATTGCTTGGAGCTATGTCTTTCATCCACAGGTCTATGTTTGCTGTGCTCTTCTTCACCCCGCGAGGCCAGAGCCTGTCAACAAAGATCCTTTTTCCGTCAGTTATACTTGCCTTGTCATAGATACGTTTGACTCCTACTAGCACAATTGGCACCTAATTCCATTTACCATATTTCATTTATATAGTTATTGTAGAATGAGCATATGCCCCGTATAACATGGACAGTGTAAGATACCGTAGGTTTTGGAGAATTTGGATTACGTGTATAGTGCTATTGATTTTGTAATCATGATGTTATATTGCGCACCTGGAGTTGCATTCGTATTGAAGAATGTGACCGAGTAGGTGCCTGGTGTAAGGTTTATCGATATGTTCTTGCTGTTCACATACCCAAGGTAATTCCTGCTTGAAGTTATACTGCTTGGCTTCGCTTCGAATGCAGCATATTCTGTTGCATTAAGTACCGATGCTTCAACGTCTGCACCTTTAACCGTGAAGGCCCCGGTGAGTATTGCTGATGGCATGTTTTGCGGAACTGTAAAGCTTACACTGGCACTTGAACCCGGGTATATCGTAATGTTGCTTCCGAAGTAGTATATTGTTTCTATGTAAGTATGATTTCCCACCTGTGGAATCGTAGTAGTAGCTGCAGTGGTTATCGTAGATTGTGTTGTGCTGGTTACCACAGGCGATGCTGTGGCGTTGTGAGATATGCTTAGGAATACTGCTACAGCAACCGCCAGAACTATTATTACTGCAGAAGCAATGATGATTTTGCCCTTAATCTTTGAAGTTGTGGCTTGAGAAGGCTGCGAATTTGCGTTGGACACTACATCTGAGGTAGGCATCGGACCTGAATCAGGCACCGTGTTGGAACCTGCTGCACCTACATTGTCGTTTTCTCCCATTCAACACACATAACTAATTCTACCATAATGTTTATATCCCTTCTTTTGTCGCTGTGTTAATGCAGGGAGAGAGATTTGAACTCTCGAACCCCACTGGTTCGAGAGCGTTTCCTAGCTGTTTCACGCCTATATTCCTAGCCATATTTCACACCAAAAATAACACAAAATTCTAAGCCCAAGCTGGTTCATCTGAACCATAGATTATAGCCGAGCAATATATTTAAGCAAGCATGGTTCAGATTTTCGGAAATCTGAACTCAATTTTCTGCACATTAGCTGTATGCAGTTATAGAATAGCTTACTGAAACCGAGCTAGAACTTGGGTTGCAGAAAAAGAAGGCAGGTATGTCTCCCGTGCTTGGTATACGAAGGTCAACCGCAGACGAAGTGTTTTGTGTATTAAAGTTTATTATAGGATTCCCGTCATTAGCTCCAATTTGGATGTATATCGGAGAAGCGGCAGAATATGAAACTTGATAATATCCTACAAAGAAGCCCGGATAACTATCAGCTAATATATAACCTAAATTGGAGAGCACATCACTTTTAACCGATGGCAGACTAGAAGGCCCACTACAAGAAGAAGGTGATAAAATTTGTGATTGCGAACTTACAGTGCTAGTATTTTTCATAAAAATAATATCTTCTAATGCACTTATTGTGTCATTCTGTGATGAGCTAGAAGCTCCTTGCTGTTGATTTTGGGCTTGGTAATTAGAAATTGTGCTATTAAGATGTGAATTTTCAATAATGAGCTGTGATTCGTAGTTTTGAGCATTTGATAATGCCTGTTGAGACGATAAGTATCCTATTAATGCAAGAATGAAAAGGGCGCCTAAAACTACTGTTGCAATTTTAAATGTATTACCAGCCATGTTATTGATTGATTGGCTATATTTTTATACTTTTTGGCAATTGGTTGTAAGGGAACCTGTAACCCTTAAACTACGCCAGCACGTTCAGAACTTCGTTCCTCATGTGGGCTAACATGCCAACGCACTGTAATCTGCCACCAGAACTGAAACTAGAGCCGATTTTGAAGGGGCAAAATCGGCCCGCCTTTTGTAGACAAAAGACGTAGTTTTTGCGCCGCGCATGTCCTACAAAGTAGCAGCAGTAGCCGTAGCCCGCCGTGCAATACTGCAGGCTTGCAAGCGTGACGGCTTGCTATACAAAGAAGAAGTAATACATATGAATCTGAAAGATATATTTATATATCTAATCGATATAAATATTATTGATAGACATGAACTCAACAACTCAGGCTCGGGTGCAGATTCAACATTCGCCTACTTTGAATACTGTACTTATGGTGGAACAAACTTTAAGAGATAGCAAAGAAGTTATCAAAATATCAGAATTGAAAAGGAGATTGCCGAGAAAAGTGATGCACGCGACTCTTCTTGAAATTTTAAATTACCTGCAAGAAAGCGGCAAGATACTGATAACTACGAAGGGAGTGGTGTGGACATACACATCCGGAGATTTGATGAATAAGCTTAAGAAAGGGGGATTAGAGCTATGAAGGCGCAGAAAATCATAAGGGTAATTCTCAAAGACCAAGCCAAAGAGGCGTACGAAATGCTCTGCAAAGTTGTAGAAGAGCAAAAAAGCAAAGGCAGGACAAATTCAGAAGAGATACAGTTGCTGAAATCAATAAACAAAAAGGTAGAGATTCTCAAGTATAATCAGGCGTATGGACAAGGCATAGCAAAAGAGCAGATACCAAAAGGTCTTGATGTTGATAATCTGTTCCGAATAGAGCTTACTCACTATTGGAGAATGATATATACTATACGGACTAATGAAGTAGAGATAGTGAGTTTTATCCTGTACATAATAGACCACAAAGAATATGACAGTATATTAGGCTACAGAAAACAGTAAGTTCT
>DAHUYR010000043.1 GCA_027315135.1 Microcaldota archaeon | reverse complement strand
AAGAAAGTAATAAAGGAGGGCAAGATCAAGGTTAACGGCAAGGACATAAAGGACGAAAGATACGCAGTAGGTCTTGAAGACGTCGTTGACATTATGCCAAGCAAAGAGACCTACAGAATAGGAGTTGACAACAAGGGCAGGATAAATGCAATTAAGACAGATAACAAATCCCAGACTCTTAAGATAGTTGGAAAGTATATTTACAAAGGAGGAAAGAGCATGTTAAGGCTGCATGATGGCAGCTTGGTCCCTGCAGCAAAAGATGCAAAGGTAAATGACTCTGTAAAGCTAAGCGATAGAAAGATAGAGAAGGTGCTGAAGCTGGAGAAAGGTGCGCAGTGTATGATCATAAGCGGTGTGCACTCCTCGGAACAGGGCAAGATAACTGATATCAAGAAAGGGACAATAGGAAGGGAGCCTACTGTAGAGATAGAAGGAAAGAACGGAAGAATAGAGACCGTGCTCAGGAACATAATCGTTATAGGTGCATGATATGGCAAACAGCAACGCTATGAAAGATATTTACCTGGAAAAGATAGTGGTAAACATAGGCATAGGCGACAATGACAACATGTACCAGAATGCGCGCATGCTTCTTGAGAAGATAACAGGTAAGAAGCCTGTAGCAACCCTGTCCAAAAGGAGAAGGCCGGAACTCGGAATAAGAAAGGATCAGATAATAGGCGCAATGGTGACACTTAGGAATACAGATGCAAAGGCCATGCTGAAAAAGGCATTGGAGGCAAATGAGAACGTTTACAAGGAATCATGCATATCGAACAATTCATTAAGCTTCGGCATAAAAGAATACATTTACCTGCAGGGCGTGAAGTACGATCCAGCAATAGGAATGCTTGGAATGAACATAAACGCAGCCTTTGCCAGAAAGGGCAGGCGCGTAGAACTGAAGAGAATCAGATCTTCCAAGGTCTCAAAGAGCCATGGGAGGATAAGCAAAGAGGATATTATCGCATTTATAGAGAAGAATTTCGGAGCCAAAGTCGGCTCTGAGGAGTGATTTTCATGAAATTGACATTTGAGCTTATGCAGAAAGGCAGGGCAAAGAGAAAGTGCAGGATATGCGGGACTGCCAGAGGGCTTATACGCTCCTACGACCTTTACGTATGCAGAAGGTGCTTCCGCGAAGTAGGAAGGGAAGTAGGATTTGAGAAATATTAGTGATATTTATGGTAGACGTATTTGCAGACGCTATAAACAAGATAAAGGTTTATGAAAACAACGGATTCGACGAATGCACAGTCAGTTCAACAAAGCTGATACGCGCAGTTCTTGAGAAGATGAAGGACAACAATTACATAAATGACTTTGAAGAGGTAAAAGACGGAAAGTTCAGCAAGCTCAGAGTAAGCCTATCAAAGAAGATAAACGATATAGGCGTCATAAAGCCAAGATATGCCGTAAAGCTGGATCAGCTGCAGAAGTATGAGACCAGATTCATACCTAGCAAGGATTTCGGCGTTTTGATACTTTCAACCCCGAACGGGATACTTACTAACAGAGAAGCGAAACAGAACAAGATAGGAGGACGGTTAATAGCATATGTGTACTGATATTTATGGAAAAGATAGAGATACCAAGCGGCACGCAAGTAAGCGTTGACAATGAATTTGTAATGATAAAGGGCAAGCTTGGAAGCACTAAGAAGAAATTCAACAGGAAGTTCACAAGCGTAAAGGTAGAGGGAAGCAGTGTTATAATTGAGGGCTCAAAGATAAAGAGTATACAGAGAAGGGCATCCACAGCAGAGCATGCGTTTGCAAACATCCTCGGAGATTCAATGAAACTGGTCAACGAGGGCATGGAAGAGAAGATGAAGATAGTATATGCGCACTTCCCGATGTCGGTAGAGGTTAAGGACAAGGAGATAAGCATAAAGAACATCTTCGGTGAGAAGGTGCCGAGGAAGACCTCGATTGTAGGAGATACTAAGGTAGAGATAAAGGGCCAGGACGTGACTGTTAAAGGCATAGACAGGTATGATGTGGGTCAGACCGTGGCAAACATAAGGAAGGCGTGCGCCGCAAGAGGCAACGACACGAGAGTATTCCAGGATGGAATATATGTATTTGTAGAAGAGTGATGTGTTATTATGGTTAACAAGATAAAAAAGGTAATTAAGAGAAAGGTCCCAATGTTCAAAAGGCCTAATTATGGCGCAAAGGGCAGGAGCAGGATAAAGGATAACTGGAGAAGCCAGCGCGGAAACGACAACCACATGCGCGTAAAGAAGAAGAATGTAGGCGTGATGCCTATGATAGGCTTCAAGAACAGCGAGAAAGTTAGGTTCTTAAGGCAGGACGGAACGGTTGAAGTTGTAGTCCACAACAAGGCAGAATTGGAAATGATAGTAGGAAAAGAAGGCATAACTGCAAAATTTGCACACGGACTCTCAAACAGAAAGAGGGTCGAGCTGCAGAAGATAGCCGATGAGAAGAAGGTAAGGATATCTAACAAGTTGAGGGCTGAGGCAAAACCTGCCGATAATGCAAAGAAAGCAGAGGTGCCTAAGAAGGCTGAGGCGCAGAAGAACGCTGAAATGCCAAAAAATGATTTAAAAGGTTAAGATTATGAGCATAAAATTCACGAAAAGGGCAGCTGCACATATTCTCAAGAGAGGAGAGAGCGCAATAAGGATAAAGACTGGGTCGGTGACTGATGCAAGCAATGCGCTTACCAAAGAGGACGTGAGAAAGCTTATCTCCAGCGGAGCAGTATATGCTCTTAAGGAGAAGAAGAACCTCAGCCTGAACTCAAAGAAGCTCAAGAAGCTTAGATCAGAAGGAAGGAGAAGAGGAACAGGAAGGAGGAAAGGAACAAGAAAGGCAAGAATGGGCAGGAGATGGGAGAAGAAGGTAAGATCGCAAAGGAATCTGCTTAAGGAGGTCAAGAAGCTCGGCCTTATAGAAAACAAGGATTACAATTCATACTACAGGCACATAAAGGGAAACATGTATGCAACAAAGGCTACCCTTATCCTGCACATGAAAGAGGCAGGAATAAAGCTCGGCGATTCTGAACTGAAGAAGATAAACGAGGCAATTGCTGCCAGATACAGGAGAGAATAATGAAGAAGATTATAAAACATATTAAATTCAGAAGAAGGAGAGAGTCCGCAACGAACTACAAGAAGAGGTTCGGAATGGTAAAGGGCGGCATGACAAGGGTTATCTTCAGGAAGAGCAACAGCATGATACTAGGGCAGGTGGTAAAGTACTCTGAGAAGGGAGACATAGTAGAAGCCAGGGCAGACTCACGAGAACTTGCAAAGATGAAGTGGCCGGGCAGGGCTAACAGAGCTACTGCGTATCTTACAGGATACTTGCTTGGAAAGAAGCTAGGAGCCAAAGGAAAGAGTGAGGAGTATATACTTGACATAGGACTCAACTCACCTATAAAGAATTCGCTGTCTTTCGTATTTGCAAAGGGCTGCAAGGATGCAGGAATGAACATACGCGGGACCTTCGAGATAAAGGATGAGGTTTATAATTATTCAGATGTAAGCTATGCAACATCGCTGAAGAAGAATAAGGCGCAGTTTGAGAAGCAATACAGCAAGTACATCAAAGAGGGACATGATCCCGAATCGCTTGGCAAGCTGTTCAACGATACAAAGAAGGCATTGGCAGATATGAAGGCATGATGGTTATTATGGCATACGGATATAGAGGAGAGAGAAGAGAAAGAAGAGATTTCAGAGAGGAAGCTCCGGCACCGGAGTGGAAGCCAAAGACAAAGATAGGGCTCATGGTTAAGAACGGAGAGATAAAGAGCATTGAAGAGATATTCAACATGGGCAAGGACATACGCGAAGTCGAGATAGTAGATACGCTTATACCTGATATAAAGGATAATGTTCTTGAGATAGCCTCTGTACAGAGAATGACCAAAAACAACAGAAAAGCGAAATATAGAGTTACTGCAGTTGTCGGGGACGGAAGAGGGCACGTTGGAATAGGAGTTGGAAAGGATGTCGAAGTAAGGCCTGCAATAGAATCTGCAATACGTGATGCTAAGAAAAATATAATTTCCATTAAGCTCGGATGCGGCTCATGGGAGTGCAACTGCGGGACTGAACACTCTCTTCCACTGATACTTAAGGGCAAGTGCGGAAGCGCCGAGGTTATACTGAAACCTGCTCCTAGAGGAGTCGGAGTAAGGGCCGGCAAGACCGTTAAGACTGTAATCGAGCTTGCAGGAATAAAGGACATGTGGACCTTTGCGAGAGGAAGGACAAGGGACAAGTACAATATGGCCCTTGCAGTATACTACGCCCTGGGCAGCCTGTCCGATATAAAGAATGCGGATGCGCTGATAGTGAAGAACTAAAGCTATATTGTTGTCAGTATTTGCTTTATTTCGAGCGTAATCTATCAAAACCTGCTATCTTAAATATCAAAGCGAGCCTATGCTATCTAGGTGGGTATTTGCCAAAAAGACTTCCTGAGAACATAGGAAGAGCTGTGCAGATAATAAGAAAGGAGTATGGACATTACGTACAGGCAAAGATGATACGCAACAAGTACAGGCTCTTTGAGGCAACAAGCATCTATGATCCTGAAGCAAAGAAGCCGAAGAAGATAACAAGGTATCTAGGTTGGCTTACAGAGGAAGGAATGCTTATACCTGCAAGGCACAATGACATGAAGACAAGGGTCTTCAATGAGATTGCCAAGAGCAATGAGCAGAAGATAAAGGAACTGGAAGAATCGCTTAAGAATGCGGAGAAACGGGCATTTGAAAACGGAGTAAGGAAGAGGAAAACTGCGAAGCATGAAATAGACATACTCAGGGCACTGAGTATGAATGCGAGAATAACTACTCCTGAACTTACAAAGATAACAGGGCTATCCAAAACTGCAATGAATTACCATCTAGGTAATCTGGAAAAGAGGTACGACATCAAGTACCTGCTGGAAATAGACATAGAGAAATTCGGGTACATAAACTATATCGCATTCTTAAAGTTCAAGGACAAAAAGCCAGATTACGAAGAGATGAAGAGCCAGCTGGAGAAGATTCCGCATGTGCAGGCAGCCATGATAACAAAAGGAACATATGATGCAGTTATCTTTTTAGTAGTAAAAGCAACCAGCGAAGCAAGGTTTGCATTCTACAAGATAATGAATATGGTTTTTCCAGAGTATGAAGTAGACTGGTCTATAACTCCTGCGTATCCTACATTCGGCTTCATTCCTTTAAGGGATAAGTTCTTTGAGGTGCTTAAAGAGAAGGTCTGGACAAGAACAAAGGAAAGGCCAAGACCTATGCCAGACGAGATAACTGAGGCGGAATACAATATTCTTAGAGCAATGAATAGCAATGCCTGTGCAGATTTCACATCAATAGATAAAGAGATAAATGGTAATATTGGCAGGTCCAACTATGCCTACCATCAATTAACAAAAAGAGGCATAATAAAAAGAGCAACAATATCTTTGCATAAGACTCAGGCTAAATATGATGTAATATTTATCATGCATTACACAGTACAAAAAGATTTCTCGCATACCAGCGATAAAATATTGCTTAATATAATACACGAGGAGAAACAACAATTCGATACATATTCATTCACCTGCGACATAACTTCTCCCGCAGGCATATTGTTAATATCCTCTATAACAAGAGAAGAAGGTATCGAACTACAGGAACAAAGATTACTTGGCGAAACTAAAGGAATAAAGATCGACACTTTGATAATCACTAATATGTTAGTGGGCACATTAGACAACAGACTGTTTGATAAGGAAATTACAAGACAGTATGAAATTCTGATATCAGAATACAAATACGAATCTAAGAATGTGTTACCAAAAACGGAATAAAAACAAGGCTGCAAAATACTACAGAATTAACCTGACCCTCCTCTATCGTTTCCTCCTTCCATGTTAATCACAATATTATTCCTCTTTCACAGCTTTAAAAACCATGCTCTAGACTTAATTTACTAGGATATAACAGCGTAAATCAACGTGACATAACTTCTCCAGCAAGTATAACTGTTCAGTTTATCTCAGGTTCGAAGAGCTGGAAGGTTTCCTGAACCATTCAGACTACATCTACACTAAAATGCTAAAGAGCAGGTTAGTCCTTTACGATGCTTCCGTCATGCTTCTTTCCATCCAGAGCCTTTTCCAGTTCCTTTATGCGGTCATTCACAAACAGTATGTTTATATTGGATCTTTTCGCTATTTTTGCTGCAAAGAAGTCAAGTATAAAGTTTGACCCTGCGGTCCGGTCATCGCACTTGTTTGCTATTTCCACAAGCTGCTGATGGTTAAGTTTTGCAAGCTTTCTTGCGCCTTTTTCCCTGATATGCCTGTCATAGACATAGCTCTCATTGCTTACATTAATCATCTCCTTGCAGTTCATGATCTCGCAGGCGAGCATCGCTACAGAGTCTGTTGTTATCCCAGGAATCATGCCGCCCATTATCACTATGTCGCTAAGCATTATGCCAGAGCTTAATTCCTCCATGGTTGTGACTATATTAGGGTAGACATTGAACTCTGACAGAAGGTCCTTCAGTATTATTGCATTTATTCTTGTGAAGGCTATGCCTATCTGGTCGAGTATTGCGTTGTTGCTTATTATGCTCCTTGTAGACCTTATGTACAGTCTGCTCGAGTAGCCTCCCCCAACTATAAATATGAATTTTGCAGTCTTTACCTTTTTTCTAAGAAGACCTGCAAGTTCCTCTACGTACTTTACGTTGATGCCGTTCTCTTTCGACAGTATGCTTCCGCCTATAGAGACGCAAAAGTTTTTTTTCGTAGGATTACCCAAAAATTGCACCGAGACCCTGTTCGCCCTGCAGCCTCTCTGTCTCAATCAACTCGATTACCTTATGTTCTGTCTTGGGGTCGGCGCGCTGCAAGCCATCTATGCTCTTCTTGAGTTTCTCCTCCCCCTTTTCAAGGAATTCTTCGTTTGATGATATGTAAAGATAAGACTTGTCTCTGTCCAAATCCATTGCTATGCCGTCCTTCACCCTGTACTCCTGCCTTGCAAATATTATGTTGGCTTCCTTGTCATCCTTGAGCTTGCCTATCTCCTCATCGCTCTTGCTCTTGTCAAGATAAGGATCATACTCTATCAGCTTCTTTACCTGGCTTGCCTTTGATGAATCAAATACGTATACTCTTGAAGGTATTAAAACACCTTATTCTGCCTTCTTTGCATTTATGTGGCCTTCGCGCCCTGGCCTGTTTATGACTACTGCCTTTCCGTCCTCCGTGTCTATCACAGTGCCCTTTGTTATTATATTAAGCCTTGCGAAGTTCCTGTTATCCTTAGACTCCAGAATGCTTTTTATCCTGACTTTCTTGTACTTTCCGTTTGACAGGAGATTTGCAAATCCAGCGTACTGGAGCTTGCTTTTCCTCACTCCGCCTCTGCCTCTGACCTCCTTTACCTTGTCCTTCTCTCCCAGCTTAGTCGCTATGAAATAGCCACCCATGTCATGTCTTTTCTTATCCTGGTTCTTTAGCTTCTTCTTGCCACTGCCGTTGAGCTTCCTGTGCGACTTTCCGTGGAATTGGGATCCAAACTGACTCATTAAATCACTTATAATTAATACTATCTAAATTAATATAGCACTATAAGTATACTGGAAAACATTTTAAAGTGTTGCGTATACGTTATCTGAGTGTATGAGAATGCCTTATGTGCCCAAATGGGACCTTTTTGCATATGTCTGCTCTTCGGAAGCAAGCGCTGATGAGCTTATTGGAGCTGCTACCGCTATGCCAAACAGCAAGGGCGTGCTCCTTGTCCTCAGGCATGATGATGGGATTGCAAAGAGAATCGGCTCGGCATACTTGAATATGATGGTAAGATTCAACGACCGGATGAACAAGTACAAGAAAAGAAACATGGAGATGATGATGTTCCTGTATGTAGACCCTGAAATAGGCAGAAATGCAAATGCTATAAAGCTTGATAATAAAAAGTTTATCCTTTTTTCAGATAGCAAAACAATGCTCAATGGGTTTGCCAAGGCAAATAGAATACGGAAGCTGCAGGCAGTAAAGGTAATCCCTGAATTTGAGTCCGATTATTCTATGCAATGAGAACAGCTGTTACATATCCTATTGCCATAGAAAGCGCTGCAAGGAAGACCCATGACCTCAGTATTAGAAGAATTGCCTTCCCCTGTGCAAAGTGCATCTTATAGCCCATTGTTGAACCATATATGCTAGATACGTATATCTGCGTGTTTGACAGAGGTATGCCGAATATTGTGGCAGCTTCTACAAACACTGCAGAGACTGCCTGGGATATCGTTGAGTTCAGATAGCGCATCGCCACTATGCCAGAGCCCATCAAGCTAAGCTCCCTCTTACTAAGAAATACACTTCCGAGTATTATTCCAATGATTGACACTGCGAGCGCATATGATGCGCCAGGCTGGCCAGGCATAAGCGCGTATACAAATCCCAGAGTATTCGCACCAAGGGTAAAAGCGGTGAAGAATGAGACCACTATGAGGAGAAGTTTCATGTATTGTATGCTCTTCCATACATTCCTGTCATTCATCGTCTTGTATGAATACTTCATGGTAGCGTAACTGAGTAAGACCGCAAATATCGATGATGCAAACCATACGAATACCATCAATGCTATGAACATTGCATCCGGATTTGCGCCTATAGCGAGGTCAAGACCAAATATTGCCATGCTCATGGTTATTGAAAGTGATTGCGGGACCTTTGTTTTGTGTGCAACAAGGAAGACTATTAGGGCAGTAAACAGCACTATCGATGACAACAGGTAGCTGTTTACCGGCATTATGCTGAGAAAGCCCGTTTTCAGGTAATTCCCTTCTAGAATAAGTCCTACAGAATAGCCGATTATGGTGAGCAGTATTCCCTTCTTCCTGCTCATTATATTACTCGTTATCAGTGAACCTGTGCATGCCGGAAGATTGTTTCCAGAAACAAGTGCTATAACGATGAATGCAAGTATATAGATAATTATATTTTGCACTTGACCACTAGCTTATTATTGATGCAAAGATACTGACCATCCTGTCAGCTACATCCTCGCAGTTGTCCTGTACATCATCCGAGAGGTATGCCAAATCGAGAATGTGGTTGAAGGTCTTGTAATCCATCTTTGAATTGTAAGCGTATGCAATCATTGCATCCTTTATGCTGTCTCCTTCCTGCTCGTATTTTTCTATCTCGTAGCGCAGCTTGCGTGCTTCAGGCACACTTGTTGCCTTATGCATCTTAAGAAGCACCTTTATTGCGCTCTCAGATAGGTCATTCATTTTAACCATCTGCTTGTTCACATAGCCGTTTATCTTCCTGTCCCTTATCTTATAGCGTACGTATGCTCTTGATAAATTGAATATGCTGTCCACTATATTGTCTTCAAAATCCATGAAGCGCAGAAGGTCAGGTATTATGTTTGGTGGCATTCCGCCAGAGGTTATGGAATTCGATATTTCAAATACAGCATTGTCCGATGCTTGTTCTATCTTCTTTATTTCCTGCACGCTTCCTGAACCATTCAGCACCTTTTTGAATTCGGCATTTGCATTGAATGCATGCAGCACTATTTTGCTGCTCTTCACCATCATCTTCTCTTCCGAACTCTTCCCAAACAAATTTTCCAAGAATCCCATAATATATCATCATTTGCCGCTGTTTATCAGTGCATAGAGCCTTGCTGCCTTCTTCTTCCCAATCTTGTCGATCATGCAGAACTCTTCCTCAGTAGCATTGATTACGTTCTTTATGCTGCCAAAATGCTCAATAAGCCTCTTTGCAAGCATAGGGCCCACACCTGGAAGCATGCTGAGCAGCATGATTCGCTGCTCGTATTCGGAAAAGGCCCTCTTTTCGCCTATTAGCCTAGGTTCCCTCAGATCGACAGTCTGCTCCCGCTCTGCAACTTTTGCAAGTATCACGGCAGTCTGCACAGGGTCCCTCGACTTTATCACCTGTATATTGAAATCATAGTACAGTTTAAGGATAGCTCCGAGTACCACATTCTCGCTTAACCTGAAATCAGCTTCGTCTCCCTCTATAAGCAGGATCGGTTTGCCAAAACTTGAAGATAGCCTTTTCACCTGGTCGAAGAGCCTATTGTCTATTATCGATTTTTCAAAGTCAGGTACTGTCTTTCTCTCAACGCAGGTCCTGTCCGAGATTATGTAATCGCCTACTGGTAGCTGGGCGAAGGCTACCGTAACTCCGAGGTTGGAAAACTCCTCGTGCATGAGCAGATTTCGCTCCCTGTTGTCAACCAGTATCTTAAGACTCTGCATCAAACCCATAATTAGTTTGCTTGACGTCTTTTT
>DAHUYR010000033.1 GCA_027315135.1 Microcaldota archaeon | reverse complement strand
GTCCTGTAAGAAGGTCATTGTGGGCTATTGTACCCGTTGTCACTGAGTTTACTACAATGATATTGTATGTGAATGGGCTAGCACAACCAACCTGTGTAGCTGTGAAGCTTTCATACTGTCCTATGACTACTACCGCGTTTGATGGATTTGTTATGGTCACCGAACAAGAAGGAGCTGATCCCGCAGATGCTGTCTTTACTGTGATGATAAGAACTGCAAACAGAAGTATTCCAGCAATTCTGCAATTCATCGGATCCCATCTTCTTTATTTTAGGAGTGATAGTTTAAATACATTTGTTTGTCTCTATGCGTCGGTTTTTTCTCTATGCGACTGGAAAGAATAAAATGTAGAACGCAGAGAGGCTTAGTATACAAACTGCGCAGTATGTAAGACTGTGAGATAGGATTGCCACTAACTGCTATGGACGATATCAAACCAATAGCAAACAGTATGAGCTCATATATAGAGGCTAGGTGAGAAGAAATAGAATTGCGGAAAGTAGTATATACCTATAATGATTAAGGCATGCTTTGGAGAAAAAGGATAGAATGGCAAGAACACGCAATCAGATAAGTAAGACGGGCCTGCGGGGAAATATGCAGGCCCAATCGAGTTACTGTGGAGGTGATATGATTAGCGTGTTGGTCGCCTTGCCAGCATCAAATCTGTAGTAAACCTTGTGACCTAGTTGGAATCTTTGCAGTAATCCTTCGTTGCAGAGCTTCTTCAGCCTCGTGCATGCAGCGTTTCTCCCTTTGTATCCCATTATTTCTCTTATGTCATCTGCACATGCAAGGCCTTTTGTCTGCACGAATTCGACTATTAATCTGTCAGTGTCTGAAAGAGCTATCTCTTCAAAACCTCTCTTTTTAGCATTCTCTGATGAAACAGGTTCCTGAACCGTGAGTTGCTGCCTGCCTTCCATTCTCCTTATCTTCTCTGCCATTGTCATTAAGAGTTTCTCGGTCCTCTCCCTCTCTTCAGTAACGTATTTTATCAGCGCTATCATTCCAGCTCCTTGGTCAGACTCCTTCTTTTCCGAAAGTAAGCGAATCTCCTCCCTAAGCTTATTAATCTCTTCTGTAATCTGTTTGTCAGTATCCATACCCAACACGACTCACAACATAATCGTGAAACATTCATGAACCCTTTGTGAATGAATCATGATTCAATCATGTATGTATAAAATAAGATATTTAAACCTTACTGAAAAGGTTGAAACTTCCAATTCTCTATTTACGTCGTAGATAATCGACTAATGAAAATATCACTGCCATGAACATATGCTGATAATTACATGATAATTTTGTCATATGTTTACAGTAGTAAGAAAAGGGCAAATATAGACCGTTACGTTTTGCAGCGCAAGGTTCTTAATAAAAGGCTGCACAATCTGCGTATTAATATGGAGCATATACTTATTCCTGCTGCTAGAGTGCGGGCATTAAAGGAGGCCGTAGCCCTTATAGAGAAAAGGGTTGGATGCAAGATGAGGATAGAGAACAGGAATGAGATAGTAGTAGAAGGGGATTCTTACTCTGAATATGTTGCTAGAAACATAGTACAGGCAGTTGCACGAGGCTTCAGGCTTAATACTGCTTTCAAGCTTCTTAATGAGGATTACTTTTTTGACAGCATAGATATAGGAGATATAGCACCAAACAAACTCAAGAAGAAACGCATGGTTGCGCGCATAATAGGCACAGGAGGAAAGGCCAAAATTTATATGGAGGAGGTTAGTGGGGCGTCTATAGAGATATATGGAGATACCATAAGCCTTATAGGCAGTATAGATGAAATAAGAATTGCAAAGGCAGGCATAAACATACTGCTTGACGGCGGTAAGCATAGCACCGCATATACAGTAATGGAAAAGGAAAGGAGAAAGATAAAGACAGGGTAATTTTATGGCGACCTCAGAAAAGGATGCTGATGAGATATTCAAGGAGTTTAAGGAGCAGTCGATAACGCAGTTCTTCAGGAAGAACAGCCAGATGCTTGGCTACTCTGGAAAGGTGAGATCGCTCACAACCTTAGTCCACGAATATGTCTCAAACTCACTTGACGCTTGTGAAGAAGCAGGAATATTCCCGGAGATAAGTGTTGAGGTAAAGGAGATATCTGAGAGTAGGCATTATATAACAGTAATTGATAACGGTCCTGGAATACCGCAGAAGCATATAGGAAAAGCGCTTGCAAGCATATTGTCAGGGACGAAGTTCCACAGATATCTTCAGCAGAGGGGCCAGCAGGGAATAGGAGCAGGAGGGTGCACGCTCTTTTCTGCCATCACCACGGGGAAGCCAATACATGCGAAATCAGGAACGGGAAAAGGTTCATTTGAATGTGATATTGCTATAGACATAAAGACGAACAAACCACTTATAACCAATATGAAGACAACATTGGAAGATTTCAGAGGCACATCCGTAAGCGGGGAGTTCGGAGAAACAAAATACGAGCGGAGCGATCATGGCGTCTTTGAATACATAAAGCGAACTGCGCTGTCCAATCCGCATACTACTATGAAGCTGATTGAACCTGACGGCAAGGAGACCGTCTTTCCAAGATCAGTTAACGAGATGCCTAAGAGGCCGAAGCAGACAAAGCCCCATCCTCTCGGAGTGAGTGCGCGTGACCTTCTCGATTTTGCGCATGTGACTGATAAGGATAAGGTATCCTCATTCCTTGTGGAAAGCTTCTCCAGGGTAAGCGCTTCAAAGATAGACGAACTTAAGAGTATTGCAAAGAGTATAAACTTTGACAAGAGGCCAAGGGAGCTGACATGGCCGGAAGCTGAAGCTCTCGTGGATGCATTCAGGAACATAAAATGGATTGCTCCGGAAACAGATTCGCTATCAGTCATAGGCGCTGCACAAATGGAAACTGCAATGCTTAACATAATCAATCCTCAGTTTATAAGCGTCACGGAGAGAAAACCGAAAATATTTAAGGGAGGCATACCTTTTGTCGTTGAAGCAGGAATCGCATATGGCGGAGATGCAGGCAAGAAGACTGATGATGGTACAAAAGGGGCTATAATGCGTTTTGCAAACAAGGTTCCGCTGCTTTTTGACGGGTCTGTTTGTGCAATAACCGAGGCAGTAAACCAGATTCAGTGGAAAAGGTATGGGATAAGGGATTTTGGTGACGAGCCTATAAGCGTGTTTGTCAATATATCAAGCGTCTACATACCTTACAATGGAATAGGAAAACAGGCAGTT
>DAHUYR010000014.1 GCA_027315135.1 Microcaldota archaeon | reverse complement strand
GGAAGTTATCAAAATATCAGAATTGAAACGGAGATTGCCGAGAAAAGGGATGCACGCGACTCTTCTTGAAATTTTAAATTACCTGCAAGAAAGTGGTAAGATACTGATAACTACAAAGGGAGTGGTGTGGACATACACATCTGGAGATTTGATGAATAAGCTTAAGAAAGGGGGATTAGACTTATGAAGGCGCCGAAAATCATAAGGGTAATTCTCAAAGACCAAGCTAAAGAGGCGTACGAAATGCTCTGCAAAGTTGTAGAAGAGCAAAAAAGCAAAGGCAGGACAAATTCAGAAGAGATACAGTTGCTGAAATCAATAAACAAGAAAGTAGAGATTCTCAAGTATAATCAGGCGTATGGACAAGGCATAGCAAAAGAGCAGATACCAAAAGGTCTTGATGTTGATAATCTGTTCCGAATAGAACTTACTCACTATTGGAGAATGATATATACTATACGGACTAATGAAGTAGAGATAGTGAGTTTTATCCTGTACATAATAGATCACAAAGAATATGACAGAATATTAGGTTACAGAAAACGGTAAGCTCTAGACATTTCTTGGCAGCCTTGCTTTAAGGCTAACTGCTCTACTTAGTCCAAAAGCGTTGTCTGTTTCCTAGTATAGAGCTTCTCCTTCTTAGTTCTGATGTAGACTATGAACCGCCTCCTAGAGGTTGTCTGAAGACTTATTGAAATCTTCGAGGAAGGAAGAGTTCTGTTTCGGATTTCCGAACCCTGCCTTTAAGGTGTAATTTTGAAATGCAGGGAGAGAGATTTGAACTCTCGAACCCCTACGGGAGCAGGCCCTGAACCTGCCGCATTTGGCCAAGCTTTGCTATCCCTGCATCATATAATATGGATTAGTATCAATAAGGAAAAGCTAAAAAACAGTTAGGTTACTACAGACATGTAAACACAGCTCTCTGTAGGATTGGGAGGGCACTCTGAAACTGCAGATATGCTTACAAGATATGTTCCTGGAGTCGTTATCGAATGCAGATTGCCGCTTACCGATACCGGCACATACTCTGTTATATAGCTTGGTCCTGCCGACGATTCAACAATGAAGATAACAAGATTACCTATGCCGTCCGTCGTGTTTCCGATGTATATGTTGCTTACTCCAGGAGGCACGTTTATACTGGTTAATACCCTTGCAGGTGGGCCCTCGCTGCCCACTATCGAAGCTATGTTTGCAAGGCTTGATGCTGCCTGCTGCGACTCGGCGCTTGACAGGGAGGTGTTTGCGTTTGATACCTGTATGAATGCTATTACCACTACAGGAAGCAGTATTGCAAGGCCAAACGACAGAGTTAACAGAAGCTCGAAGCTTGATTGGCCTTTCCTGCGTTTTGGTTGCATGGGTGCACCGGTTAATCCTTTTCCCTGTTGGTTATTATGAGCTCCTTCTGGTTTTTAATCTTGTTGTATATCAGCTTCTCCAGCGTCTGCATGGTCTTGTATAGGTTGAAGTCCTCAACGTGCACTGTCGTCACTCCCTTATTTGTCAGTCCAACCATTGCCTTCATCTGATAACCACGGGAGTTTAGCCTCTTCACATTCAGGTGTATGTAGCTTACTTTTATACCGCTGAACTTGTCTACCTTTTCTGCTATCCTGTTCAATTCGTTGAGAAGGTCGCTTTCATACTCCTTGGTATAATCATCAAGTCCTGAGATCATCACGTCATAACTAGTGGTGCTTATCTCCTTTGACGCCAGTTCGAAGATGTTGCTTATTGTAAGTATGCCGACCGGCTTGCCCTTTCTTGTAGCTATTATCGTGCTGCTCTTGTTATTTATGAAATCCCTTAGTGCATTCTCCAGATTTGAATCTGCATCTACAGTCCTGAAATCGTGCGAGGCTATGTCGCCTGCCTTTGTTCCTCCGACAGAGACGGTTCCCTTGTTGCTCTTGGAGACCCTGCTTGCCTCTTTCATCCCGAATCTGAGAATGTCGCTGTATCTGAGCACGCCGTATATTTCTCCTTTTGCCGATGCGACCGGAAGCTTCTTTACACGGTACTGATCCATCAGGTCCTTTGCTCTTCTTACATCTTCATTCTGCTCTATCACGAATATTGGAAAACTCATCGCATCGAATACCTTCTTGTCAGAAAGCATATGCAATGATAGTATTGCCTTGAGTATGCCAGTTCTCCTCAGCATTCCTTTTACCTTGTTATTCTCAACATATGGAAGTGCGTTCGTAGATGACGCGTTAAACTCCTTGATGACAGAGTTTATGCTTGTGCCTGCATTTACTATCGCAGTTTTTACCGCAAGCTTTCCCACAGGAAGGTTCTCTGATACGGTAAGGTTTCTCCTCTTACCAAGAGCCTTTCTGTCCACTACGCCATAATAACGGTTGTTTCTGGTAACCACAACCGCACCTTCATTATTTATCTCCTCTATCAGCCTTACAAGTGGTACCTTGTAATCATACACTGATGACTTTGAAACAAGTTCCTTTGGTATCGTCTCGAATGCTATCGCCATTTCAAAAACCTGCCCACCGCAATGAGCAACTTTATTAATGGATTATACATTTATAATACGTACTTAGTGTTTTTGCTTATGCTAATGCCAGGATGGCAGATCGGCTATGCGTCCGCCTGCAGAGCGGAGTAGAGGGGTTCAACTCCCTTTCCTGGCTTAATTATCTTATACAAATAATGTGTCCAGTAACGCATATTCAATTCCTCGCAGCATTCCTTTCCCAGCTTCTGATTACCATTCGTGAGCAATGGCGTTTAGGATATTTCCAATAACATAGTATGTAGCAGATATTAATTTTGCGGATTTGGATATGCGTTTTGCACAGGTAATTATAACTTTATTTGTACAATTATTATAGTTTATTATGGATGCTGACGAAAAGATCGAAGATATTGGCTTCTCAGTAGACTACATGGACAGATCTGCTGACCCAAGAAAGGACTTCTTCAGATTTGCAAATGGCAGGTGGGTTGACACTCACCCGATTCCCCCGGACGTGCCGACTATAGGCGCATTTGTAGAATTATATGAAGAGACACGCCTTAAGCTGCGCGCTATTGTTGAGGATTGTGCCTCGGGCAAGGGCGGCTCAGACCTCAATGAGAGACTTGTGGGAGATTTTTACTCCTCTGCGATGAATGTTGACAAGATAGAGGAACTTAGATTTAAGCCTATGGAGGAAGCGTGGAGCATCGTAAAGAGCATAGATTCAAGGGAGGCGCTAGTAAAGGCAATGCCGGAACTCAACATGCGTAGAGTGTATCCGTTTTTTGCTTTTTATGTTTCGCCTGACAGCAAAAGATCTTCGGTTTATGCCTTATACCTTTTCCAGGGCGGCCTTACCCTTCCTGACAGAGATTATTACCTTAAAGAGAGCATGTCCAAGATGCTTGAATATTACAGACAGCATATAAGGAAGATGCTGACGCTATACGGCATTGCTGATGATGTTGCTGGAGAGTGGGCAGACACCGTTATTCGGATTGAGACTAAGATAGCAAAGGCAAGCTGGCCTGCCGAAGAGACTATCGATGACGTTAAGACTTACAATCAGATAACCACAGAGGAACTCGAAAGAAGATATCCAAACCTTAAGCTCATGGAGAATATCAAAAAATTCGAGGTTCCGCAGGTCCCATATTTCATAGTAGGGCAGCCGGACTTTTTTGACTTCATGAATTCTATGATAAATGATGAGGATTTGGAGGGAATGAAGATTTACATGTACTGGAATGTGATGCATAGCTATGCGTCCCTGCTCCATAAAGAGGTCGATAGTGAGAATTTTGACATGTTTGGAAGGAAGCTGGTTGGCCAGAAGGAGCAGAAGGTAAGGTGGAAGCGTGCGGTAGGCATAACAAGCGGGTATCTGGGCGAAGCGTTGGGAAGCATATATGTAAAAAGGCACTTTGACCAGGAATCGAAAAGAAAGGCCGAGGAGCTTGTAGCAGACCTTATAGGGACATTTAGGGAGAGGATTAAAGCGCTTGGAT
>DAHUYR010000006.1 GCA_027315135.1 Microcaldota archaeon | reverse complement strand
TGGCGCAAAATAGATCCTGATTACTTGTAGAAAACATGGCGCTCAGCCGTGCATCTGCACACATATGCAACATAACCCTTATCAGAAACAACCCTTACTTTGGCGCTGATTCCTGGAACAAGCGGATTATGGCAGGTTCTGCATATATACAGTCTTATGCTGTTAGGTATCCTTACTCTATAGTGCGTGCTTATCTCTTCCGCTATGTGTATGTACCGTTTTCCCAACCCATGCATCGGCGACTTTGGATCAAGCGATTCTTTTGCAAGAGAGAAAAGCCTTTCTATCCTGTATTCTGCCATTTCACGTTGTATCTTGTTTCCCTTCAAGAAATCACCTTCTGCTTCTGCCCTTCATCAGGAAATACGCCGCTATCAATATTATCAGCACAATTGCTATGGCTGCGTATATAAGGGAAGTACTGCCCTGTTGTCCTGTGCTTACTGCTGTAGTGGCTGCAGTAGTCACATTGAAGTAAGCAGTGGTCTGGGCTGAGCTGGTTACGTTCTGAACTGCTGTTGTCTGCTGTGTTACAGGAACGGTGCTGACTGTACTGACTGATGTAGCGCTGCTCCCATTCCGTATGCTGTTTGAGGACCTCTCCAGCCTAACATATTCATTGTACACTGTGCTGTTCAATATGGTTACATTGACAATCTGCGTGTAGTTGCTCGGTGTGCCTCCGACAGCTCTAAGCTGGATCTGATAAGTGTTTGATGGCGTGTACGTAGTTGGGAATACTACTATCTCCCCAGCAAAAGGAGGATAACCGGTACTGTTGAGAATGCTGACGCTCATATTATACTTGGTAAAGGAGCTTTGGTTCAGAAGCTTCAACGTTGTAAGGCTGCTGGTATTTGAAAGAGGATATACAACAAAATTGACATAACTATTATTATAATCAGGAATGATAACCGAAGTCTTGACTATAATTGTGGAGTATCCTGTTATATTTATACCGGATGAAGTTGCGTTTGCTCCGTATGCTGCTGTTGTAAAGATACAGGCTAGTATTACCAGATAGTATGCAGAAATGCGCATAACACCGGATATAACTGAATTCCTGACTTTAAATAAGTATCGCAATGTTCAGAAAAGGCCGAATCTTTTCCTGGAACTGTCCTTATGCGCCTCTCCAAGCTCCTTTAATCTTTCCACAAGGCCTCTCTCTTCATTGGAGAGATCCTTTGGCATGTTTATATTTATAGTTACAATCTCATTCCCTACCGTGCTTCCATTGAGTCTCTTTATCCCCTCTTCCTTAAGGAATATTTTCTTTCCCTGTTGCGTGCCATTTTCTATCTCTATCTCTTTGGTTCCATGCAGCAGCGTTGGTATCTCTACCTTGCCTCCAAGCAAAGCGGTGTAAAAAGGTATGCTTACTCCTGTCATTATGTTATCGCCGCTTCTCTCGAAAATATCATGTTTGATTTCATGTACCTCTATGTAAAGGTCTCCATTTCCATCCTTTCCGAAATCACCCATACCCTCAAGGCGCAATCTCATTCCTTCAGTAACTCCCGAAGGCATGCTAACCTCGACATTCTCAGAGCCTATGCTTCCTCCCTTACCCGAGCATGATCTACACTGCTTTTCATAGTATTTGCCAGCCCCTCCGCACGCATCACATGTAGTTACTGTGTTTATGCTGCCGAACATAGAGCGCTGCTGCCTGTTTATGTATCCTGCGCCCTTGCACTTCGGGCATTTGGTGACCTTTGCTCCTGGCTCTCCTCCTGTGCCTGAGCAATGGGAGCATCTCTTCAGATGCTTTATCGTTATCTTTTTCTTAGTGCCTCTGGCTATCTCCTCTAGCGTAAGGTCCATCCTGTAGAGTATACTCTGGCCTACATTCCTGTTCTGCCTTGCCCCTCCGAAGAAGCTCCCGAAAATATCATCGGAGCCAAAGCTCCCGAAATTTATGTTTAAGCCCATCTCCCTGAGTATATCATCGAAGTTTGCTCCGCGGAAGATGTCTTCTTGAGAGAACTGTCTGTTGAACATCTCTGGCCCATAGGTGTCATACTGCTTACGCTTATCCTCGTTTCCCAGCACAGCGTAAGCCTCATTTATCCCCTGCATCGTAGTCTTTGCCTCTTCGCTCTTGTTGACGTCAGGGTGGTTCTTGAGTACCAACTTCCTATAAGCCTCTTTTATCTGGGCCTGGCTAGCGGTCCTTGGTACTCCCAGTATGCTGTAGTAATCTTTTGCCATCGCTCAACCTTATTTCTGCACTTTGAAATCAGCATCAACGCTGCCGCTATCTCCCGGTCCTGTATCTGGTCCTGCTCCTGCATCAGGCCCTGGCTCCGCAGATGCTCCCTGACCGTACATGCTTCCACCTACTTTTTGCAGTTCTTCCTTCAACTTATCAAGGCTATCCTTTATACCCTGGTAATCCTCTTTCTTCACCGCATCCTCAAGCTCCTTCTTCACATTTTCTATGCTGTCGGCAACATCTGAAGGTATCTTATCCTTGTAATCCTTCAACGTCCTGTCAGTGGTGTAGATTATCGATTCGGCGTCATTCTTCAGCTGCACCTTCTCCAACTGCTCCCTATCCTGCTCTGCATTCTGGTCCGCTTCCTTTATCTTCTTCTCTATATCCTCTCTATTCATCTTGTTGGGAGCCATTACCTGCATGCTCTGCTCCTTACCTGTCGCCTTGTCTTTTGCATGTACATGGAGTATCCCGTTCGCGTCGATGTCGAACGTGACCTCTACCTGCGGCACACCTCTCTTAGCTGGAGGCAATCCAGTGAGTTCAAACCTTCCAAGTTCTATATTGTCCCTAGCCAGGCTTCTCTCTCCCTGCAATATATGTATGTCTACAGTAGGCTGATTGTCGTCTGCAGTTGTGAATATCTGGGATCTTTTAACAGGTATCGTAGTATTCCTGTCTATTATCCTTGTCATAACTCCTCCCATGGTCTCAAGACCTAAGGACAACGGTGTAACATCAAGAAGCACGATGTCCTTAACCTCTCCAGTAAGCACTCCTGCCTGTATTGCAGCTCCAAATGCCACTGCCTCCATAGGATCCACTCCCCGTTCTATCTTCTTCCCGAGAAGCTGCTCTATGTATCTCTGGACTATAGGCATCCTTGTCGGTCCTCCTACCAATATCACCTTGTCTATGTCCTTCGGCTCAAGCTTTGCGTCCTTGAGTGCCTGCATTACAGGTTTTGTCGTCCTTTCAACTATCTGTATGACTATCTCCTCAAGCTTCGCCCTGCTCATCTGGTACGAGAAGTTAACCGGGGAATTCTTCGGACCCATTGCAATGAACGGCAGGTTTATGTCAGTGGACACGACGGTGGACAGCTCTATCTTAGCGCGTTCCCCTGCCTCTCTGACTCTCTGCACTGCCTGCTTGTCCTTGGAAACATCTGCTCCTGTGCTTTTCTTTATCTCGGCAAGAAGAAAATCAACTACGGCATTGTCCATATCCGTTCCGCCAAGACGTGTATCTCCACTTGTCGCCTTTACTTCGAATACTCCTCCGCCAAATTCCATTATGGTTACGTCAAGCGTTCCTCCTCCAAAATCATAAACGAGTATCTTTGCTTCTTTAGTGCCTTTATCGATTCCATACGCAAGCGATGCTGCTGTAGGTTCGTTGACCAGCCTTACTACTTCGAGGCCTGCGATTTCTCCTGCATCCTTGGTCGCCTGTCTCTGGTTATCATCGAAGTACGCAGGCACTGTTATTACTGCCTTGGTGACATCTTCTCCAAGAAACGCTTCGGCATCCTTCTTTATCTTCTGCAAAAGCGCAGCCGATAGCTCCTGCGGCGAGTATTTCTTGCCAAAAGCATCATACTTGAAATCCGTTCCCATGTTCCTCTTGAATGTGGCAAAGGTGCCTTCCGTATTTGCTACTGCCTGCCTTCTTGCAGGCTCTCCAATAAGCCTCTGACCATCTTTTGTAAACGCAACATAGCTAGGGAAGGATTTGCCATAAAGCGACGTCCCTTCCGCACTTGGTATCAAAACCGGTCTTCCTCCTTCCAATACTGCTGCCGCGCTGTTACTAGTTCCAAGATCTATTCCAATTATTTTCATATTATTCACCTTCGTCTTTCTTATCCTCTAAATCTATTCTTTCCTCTTTTGTTTGTTCAACATCCTTTCCCTTTGCTATAATGACCGAAGCAGGCCTGAGCAGCATATCATCGAACATGTATCCTTTCCTTACTACTTTCAGTACCGTCCCTTCTTCCTTATCGCTCTCCTCTGCAAGCACTATTTCCTGCTTGTAAGGGTCATATCTGCCAGATACCTCAATCGTCTCCAATCCTGCTGATTTAAGCACGCTTATGAAGTTCGAGTAGATGAGCCCAATGCCCTTTACTTGGTCCTGTGTAGCGTCCATCGAGCTTATGGCAAGTTCAAATTCATCTATTACTGGAAGCAATTTTGCAATTATGTCTGCCCTTCCCTTGTCTGAAGACGCACTCAACTCTTTTGAAACACGTTTCTTGTAATTGTCAAATTCGGCTGCAAGCCTGAGCATACGGTCCTTAAGGCCAGCTACCTCATTCTCAGCCCCGCTCTCTTCCTTCTTCTCAGTTTCAGCCCTTTCTTCTTTCTTTCCATCGTCTGCTTCTTGCATACGCATCACTCTCAAATAAACTGTCCATTCTCTGGGCGAATTCCATCATGCGCCCAAATTCCCTGTCTATCTCACTCTGCAATTCCTCAAGCGTGCTTTCCATATCCTCTGAACGCAGATAATATCTTCTCCCTCTGCGTATCACGAGTCCTGAATATATGAACCTGTTGAGATGGTATATGACTGTGCTTCTGGGAAGGTCAAGCTTCTCATTGAGAACCTTGCTGGTTGTCCCTTCACCATGCATGCTCGTTTTTATTATCTCTTTGAGCAGCACCGGCTCTATCTCACTTTTCTCTCCAGAAAGGCCAAAAACCCTGCAGAACCAATTGACCAGTTCCTCGGTATCTTTTCCAGAAGGTTTGTTCACTGTCCTTATTATTATCTTATCTCCAGAACTCATGATTTAATTACATATATGTAATATATAAATATTTGCTTTTTTAGATGATTAATTGTAATATTTCAACTTTTATTTGAAAAAGATAATCATTATATAATATACGCGGGTATTCATACCGAGTTAATGAAGGTTCTATTCATAGTGCATGGTGCAGTACAGGGTGTCGGATATAGGTGGGTAGTCAAACAAGTTGCATTCAAGAACGGCATACGCGGCAGCGTCAGAAATATGCAAGACGGCAGCGTCAGGATAATAGCAATAGCAGAAGCAGAATCCATGAAAAGGTTCGAGAGTGAAATAAGAGTGGATCTTAAAAACGGCCCGTCAGTCATGCATATAGAAAAATACGAGGAGCACTCCAGAAACTTTCCAAAGTGCCCTAACTATCAAAAGTTTGTAATAGAGAGATAATCAGACGCCCAATGCCCATCCGTCGTAATCTCCGTATGAACCCTTTTCGATTCTTTTCCTTGTGTCTGTAGTCTTCGTGGATGCACTTTCTGCACTATTTCTAAACATGTCTTTAAACTCCATACTACTGTCCAACAGGGCAGGTGCGCCTATACCTAATATTACGTTATCCTGTACAGGTTTGTTTGTTTTTATTTTCATGTTACCGAATAAAAAGTATACATTATGATATTTATATATTATCTCCAGACCAGGGCAGCGCTTTCTCATGATTATACTTCAGGAATCGTGCAATGCGCATACTGTCAGGTAACCTGGCCTGCATAGGTGCTTCTCCATGTGCCTGACCATATTATTCCTGTTGCATTCCCATCAAAGCCGTTTCCACTGTAATCATTCGCATTTCCGTTCAAAGGCCACCATCCAATCAGATTGTTTAGATTTATCGGTGCGCCGCTTATTCCCTCATCATACAGTGCACTTATATCATTAGCAGTTAGTGTTGTATTGTATATCTGTACATTGTTTTCGTACCCTGAATTGTAATAAGCTATTACACTATGATTGCTAAAACTGAAGAAGCAATTACACGTGGTGTTTACGCCTATGTATCCGCCACCGTCCCCGTATATGGGACTTCCCTGTCCAGAAGCTATAAGCTGGCCATTCAGATACAAATCTATGATAGAGTTGGTCATGGTTGCTACAGCATGATTCCATTGACCTGGAGTCGAACCTATCGGACCGCAGACAAGTGCACTGCCAATATGATTAAATGCACACAATTTGGTATTTGCGCCCTGGCCTACCCAAAGCGCCGGTTCAGATCCATTAAGTTGTATGAGAACTCCGCTATAGGATGCCGTACCTGATCCTGGTATGTATATATCAGGAGGCTCCCAGAACCATACGGACATGGTCAGAGGATCAATCGTTTCATTCATATGTATTTTGATAAAATTAGGATTGCAGACAGCTACGTCAGGCCAGGAGCACAGCATCTCTGCAGTGCTCTGCGGAAGCCCTGAATTGCATGTTCCGCTAAGGCTCAAGAACTGAGTTGACAACGGCCCCATCGGTCTGACCACCTGGCATGATCCTGGTGTAGCAATGGGATAAAATGAAGATGGATTCAAGGCCCCTGACTGGAAAAGAGCAGCTATCACCACTGCCATTATCAATATCGCCCAGCCATACGATAACAGGTATTCGAATGCAGTTTGAAGCTTCATACCAACGTAACATTATTAATAACAACCAATTAAAATAACATGCGCATGGGTTATCTACATGATTGCTAACGGTGTAGGGTACGGCACATCGCAAGCATCTGCTTCGGGCAATGCCACTGCGATTGGCGCAACTTCAGGATATTTTCAATTGCCAATATCAACAAACACTATTATTATGT
>DAHUYR010000040.1 GCA_027315135.1 Microcaldota archaeon | reverse complement strand
AAAACATTATATCAGCAGGGCATAGCTGCCAATCCGATACAACATGACGGACTGGTAGGCTGGTGGCCACTTGGAGGAGATACTAATGATTATAGTGGAAATGGACATGTAGGCTTTCCTTTCAACATCTATGCATCCAACGCTAGATTTATCTCTCCAGGATATAGTAACTCTTACGATGTAGGAATAGCCAAAGCTGTTGTGGTGGCAGAAGGCATGTATATTTTCCCTTCTAATTTAGGCTCATATCTGATATTTCAACAGAATAATGTAACATACTCTGCAGGAATTTATAGTTGGAGTTAGGTAATTGTATATGAAAGCACAGCTCATGACGATAAGTGTATTAGTACTCTTTATACTGATGCTGGCAGAGTTGATAATATTCATTACGCTAAGCACAGGATACAACAGCCTATCTCAATCGTATACGCAGCAGGCCAATCTTGTAAATTACAGATCCTCTCTTGCTTCAAGCAGCAGGGCATTTGCGGCAGCTGCACTGAAAACTGCTATCTTTAAACTGGCCAGCTATGAGACAACTGTGATGTATTACAATAACCTTTATTTGTATACTGGTGACAGAGGAACAAACCTTATTACAAATTCCTCATTATATATTGGAGATGTCATACAGGGAAAAAGACTGCCAAATCAAGTAAATTATACGACATACAACTTCTCAGGAGTTATCGGAGACACTTACTACGAAAATACGCTTGGCGTTAGCGATTATCTGACATTTTATAATTTTAACAAATCTATAGAGTCAACCTCATTATACGGGGTGTCAAACATCATAATAAATGAGACCGCTCCGATAGTATATCAGACCAGTCCTTACAACATTTCCGTAAGATACACCGAATACCTTAAGCTGAATGATAGTGGCATAATATACAATTATATAATACCTGTCAATGCAACCATACCTCTTAACGGCACTCCGGATCTGTATTATGCACAGCAGGGAGTCTTGAGGTACATACATTTTGCAAACGTTGCCAGCCTGGTGAATAACATAGGGAACGCTCAGGCTCTCAATGGCACTTCGAGTCTGTTTGCATATGGCACTGTTCTTGATTATGGTAGTAATGCCTTATGTCCGAACAGCAATACGTTGGTTAGCCAATATATAATATTTGCTACTGACAATGCCCAGAATATAAATTGCAATGGCAGCAACTTTGGCGGAATAATCTCTTATACCTCGCCTCCAGCCAGCCCTGCAAATTATGTCGCGTATCTTAATTATCCACTATCCTCAAACTTTATAAGCAACAGCCTAACCACAGGACAAAGTGTTCTCCTTTATGGCCCTTCATCTTCAACACTTAGCATAAGCAATCTTAGGAGCGCTATTGCAAACGGATACTATTTTGCTTCTCCTTTTGCACCGTCGTATCTTGATAGAGCAGTTGGTGCCTTCGGAAAAAGTTCAACAGATGGGATATTCACCTTTACAGGATATTCGAGGCAGGTCGCTTATCTGGATAGCAATTCTTACATATCCGGCAACGGCATCGGTGTATCGAACATGACAAACTTTGAATGGGTGTATATAACAAGCAACCAGTCATTTGGCCCCATAGCCGGATTTGATGGTGCTTCTTCAGGAGCAGGATTTTACAACATCAGCGTTGACAATGGAAACATAGTAGTATGGAACGGTGCAAATAAGTATGTTAGTTCATTAAGAGTGCCAACGTATACGTGGAGCTTTATAGGTTTCTCCTTGAATAAAACGGAGATACGTATATATGACAATGGAAACTCGCAGCTGTTCTCTGGATTATCCAATCCAAGTACAAATACAAATAACAAAGATTGGATAATAGGTGCTCAGCTTGGCAACACCAACCATTATACTAATATGGAAATTTCGAATGTACAGGCGTATAGCGATATACTTACGCCACAGCAGGTATACAAAGAGTACCAAGGAGGCATAGGCGAATTGCCTGTAGCCACAGGGAATAACATACTCTGGATGCCGCTTAATAACAACACCTATGATTATAGCGGTGCTGGATATTATGCTTATTATCTGGGAAGTACAGAATACTTTGTGACAGGGCACGATGGCGTACCTAATTCTGTATACTATAATTTCCCAAACAACTATAATAGAGATAGCGCTCTGATAGTGCCTTCAGCACAGCCAACCTTCCCAATACCTGGAATGTTCGCATGCGGCAACTACCAGCAATGCGCTAATACTACTGGACCACATCTGTATCTTGCAGACATGCCTTTAGAGTATGGCCCTGAGCTAGTAGCAGAGTATAATCCGAGCGTTAGCAGTATAGTAGTGACACAGCAATTAAACGGAACTCCTCTTACAAAATCAAACGCGTTTACATTCTCTGCATGGGTGTATGGGTACGGACCGACTGTCGGAGGCGAGACGATTGCAAACAGCTCAAGCAACAATAATAACGGTGGATTTGACTTTTTGTTCTCAAAGATAGGCAACGGGCAATCGGATTACGTACTTTCAGTAGCACCATGCTGCAACAACCGAGTTTCATGGCCTAACGGAGTTGACAGCTTCCCGTTAAATAAATGGGAGATGGTAACAGGTGAATACGACCCGGTTTCAGGCATAGCCAATGTGTATCTTAATGGTACACTGTTCGCGTCCAAGAATATAGGGAGGGGTCTTACTGCTGGGCAGCTACTTCCTCTCTATCTGGGAAGCAACAGTGTTTCGGGAGGAATAAGTTCTATTTTCAATGGATTGATGTCAGACGTGCAGGTGTATAATCAGAGCCTTAGCCAGAATCAGATAATATCGTTATATTCAGAGGGCATAAGCGGCTCTCCGATAATTGGGAATAGTCTTATTGCATGGTATCCGTTGAATGGAAATGCCAATGATTATAGTGGCAACAATAACAATGGCGTTTCTTACAACATGACATATACTCCGATTACAGGTTATGCACAAACAGGCTCAACCACACCTACCGCAGTATCTGGCGAATGGCAGGCACTTGGCTTTGGGGCGTCTCCAATGCAAGACATTTACTGGAATGTTACCGAGTGGTCAAGTGCAAACGGCATCATCCCATACTCATCAGTAACATTAAGTCCTGCACTGCCACAGGGAGTGAGTGTCTACACATCAAACATAGCAGGATGGTACGGCATACCTACCTACAGGAACAATGCAAACGGCCTTCCAGGCTTCACAGGCTGGGCCTATGAAAGCAATACGATAGCTAACAGGCAGATTATGCTTATGAATGCAGTTCCCTTCCCTACTCCATTCAATGGGCTTAACAGTGCCATTTCCTGCGGTGAGGGAATAGGATATACGGCAACGGCCAATCTCACGCTTACAGGAACTTATACTATAAATGTTGAGACTACAGGAGCTACACAGGCGTTCTACACACTTCGAGGATCAGGCATATGGAATCCGGTTCTTGCATCTGGAGCATGGTCAGCCAATAATGATAAGACTTATTCAGGAAGCTTCACTCTGACTCCGGGCGCATACCAATTTGCAGTAGATTATGAATCATCATGCGGCACAGGAATAAGTGCGTTCTCGATGAGCTACGGTTAAGCATAAGTCTAATATATCAGGCATTACTACATTTGGCATAACAATCTAGTTAGGTAAAGACAACTTATAAAAATCTGAAATTACAAGGTATGATTATGAAAAGCGGCAAACTGCTGGGTCTAGGGTTCGATGCGGTAAAAAGCAACTTTACTGAGCTTGACAGGCCTTATAAAATGACCTTTGCTATAACCTACAAATGTCAGTCAAGGTGCCTTACATGCAACATATGGCAGCGCAAGCCTGTAGGCGAATTAACGATTGATGAAATTAGGGAATTCGCAAAGAAGAACGGATATTTCAAGTGGCTGGAGATAACCGGTGGAGAACCATTTCTCGACAGCGATATTGTGGAGATAGTCAAGGCTTTCGTTGAGAATTCCAAGAAACTGTTCATACTCACCATGCCTACAAATTCATTATGCAATCAGGAAATGCTTGCAGGCAAACTGAAGCAGATACTTGATATGGGCATACCAAAGGTCTCGATAACTCTCAGCCTTGATGGCAACAGGGAGCTTCATGACAAGATAAGAGGCATCCCTGGAAACTTTGATAGGGTGATGGCAATGGCAAGACGGCTCAAAGAGCTTCAGAAAGAGTACAAGAATCTCTTCTTCGTGTTTGGTTATACTATGTCAAGGCTAAACCAGGGCCACCTTGAGGAAACGATAAACGATGTAATCAAAGAACTCCCGTGGGCAACTGCAAACAACTTCCATGTAAATGTAGGGCAGCTATCAGGAATGTATTACGGAAATGAAGATATGCAGATAGCGGCTGACAGGGAGATAGTCGCAGAGGAGGTGAAGATGCTGATAAAAAAAAGACGGACAGAGATAGGCATGATACCTATAATAGAAGGCATATTTCTCAGGAAGCTCGTTGAGTATGTGACAACGGGAAAATCTCCTATGAAGAGCAGATCTATGGACGTCTCTCTCTTCCTTGACAGCTATGGCAATGTCTTTCCATCCATAATGTGGGACAGGAAGATAGGCAATATAAGGGAGACTGATTATGACCTTGGAAGAATATGGCTAAGTCCTGCTGCAGATGAGATAAGGAAGAGTATAAAGGATGGAAAGGAGCCTGACTCATGGACCGCGTGCGAGGCATACCAAACAATAGTAGGAGATATAAAAGAAGCAGTAATATAGTATATCTTGCTACGGTGTGTTTTTGGCATATGTTCTAGGTTTATGGGACGGGCATGATTCCGGAGCCGCACTTATTGAAGACGGGAAGATAGTATTTGCTGCAAACGAGGAAAGATATACCAAGCGCAAGCTTGAGATAAAATTTCCATACAATGCGATAAGCAATGCCCTTGACTTTGCAGGAATAAAGCCATCAGATATAGATACCGTTGCCTTTCCCACTACTGAATTGACAAAGACTGTTTCCAGAGTCTTTCCCGGACAAAAAGAAGCTTATTACAAATTCCGCAGGAGGAAGGTCCAAAAGCCGAGAATGGAAAGGCTCATGCATTACTACAAATACGCAACTACTACTATAGGCGTTCTCCCACTGTGCGATTCAATAAGCAAAAGCATAATAGAGAGACAATTGAAACATATAGGATTCGGCAGGTTCAAGCTTTATTCCGTAGACCATCACATGGCCCACGCTGCAACTGCAGCTTTTACCTCAGGCATGGATCGTGCACTTGTGATAACGCTTGATGGGCTTGGAGATGGCCTTTCCGGAAGCATCTCGGTTTTTGAGAACGGAAAGCTGGATAGGAAGGTAATAATACCTGCACGGGATTCGATAGGCATATTTTACGAGCAGGTCACAAACCTTGTCGGCATGCGCGAACTGGAGGACGAGGGCAAGGTTATGGCAATGGCAGATTACTCCTTCCCTTTTTCTTTTGAAGAAAACAAAATGAAGGATTTTTATAAGGTAGAAGGACTGCAGATAAAAGCAAAATATGGTCCTGTTAAACAGTATCAGATGCTTGACAGTCTGCTATGGACAATACCTAGGGAACAGTTTGCATACATGGCACAGCAGGTCCTCGAGAATATAGAGAGTGAGCTTGTTGCTAATGCCATAGCGCATTTTGGAATAGATTCCGTCGTCTTTGCAGGAGGCATAATGTCAAATGTGAAGGCAAATATGCGTATAAGAAATCTGGAATCGCTTAAAAAATGGTACATCTTCCCGCATATGGGCGACGGAGGTATAGCCCTCGGCGCGGCAATGTATGCAGATTATATCACAAGAGGTACGCACTCTTATGAGTTCGACAACGCATATCTGGGAAATTCATACAATGAGGATAGGATACTGCAGGCGCTCAAGCAGGAAAGCAACCTATCTTACGAGATTGATAACGGCAGGTTTGGCCACGCTGCGGAACTTATAGACAACGATGAGTATGTGTTTTGGTTCAACGGAAGGATGGAATATGGTCCAAGGGCTCTTGGAGACAGGAGCATACTTGCAAATGCAGGATCTGATACAGTCAAGGATAAGTTGAATATATATGTGAAGCAGAGAGAGTGGTACCAGCCGTTTGCACCATCTATCCTCAGATCTGATGCCGAAGAGATACTTGAAAACGTCAAGGGCCATGACAGATTCATGACGATGGCATATGCGATACAAAAGGACAAGAAAGAGGTGATGAAATCAGTAGTCCATGTAGATCTTACCGCAAGACCCCAGATGGTAGGGGAGGAAAACAGGGATTATATGGCACTGATAAAAGCAGTGAAGGACAGGACAGGATTTGGAATAGTTCTGAACACGAGCTTCAACATTCATGGCTCTCCAATAGTCACTTCACCTGAAGATGCGCTTCTGACAATGAAAAAGACAAAGACACGATACATGTTCGTTGGAGAGTATTTCGTTGAGAACAAAGAGGCAGCTAGATGAAGATAGCTATAGTATACGATGTGCCTTATCCATGGCATGTTGGGGGGATAGAGGCAATGCATTATAATGCGGCAGTTGAACTTGCAAAAACGCACGATGTTCACTTCTTTACAACTAAATGGCCAGACATGAAAGACGAATTTGTGCATAAGGGCGTGCACTATCATGCTACGCATGAGACAAACCAGGAAAAGATCTACAGAAATGGCAGACGCTCGATAAAAGAGGCGATGCTTTTCAATTCATCTGTTATGAAGCTTTTTGAACATGATTTTGATGTTGTGATAACGGATTACTTTCCAATGCTGCACCTTCCTCTGGTGAAACTGTATTGCAGAACCAGAAGAGCGAAGTTAGTTATTGGAGTTGCAGAGTATTGGAATGCTGATTATTGGAGGAGTTACCTTGGAGGGCCTGCCTGGCCAATGGCAAATGCTTTTTCTTCTTCTGCAATAAGAGGGGCAGATATCTATGTTACAATAAGCAGTACAACAAAGGAGAAGATGGTTGATGCAGGCATTGATGAGGATAAAGTAAGGATATTTGCTCCGGTAATTGACAGGAATGATCTTAGCAGAGCACTACGTAAGAAAAACAGTTACGGCAAGACAGCTGTATTCTCTGGTCGTATGATAAAGGAAAAAAGATTGGACAAGTGGCTCGTTGCCATAAAGCATGCAAATGAAAAGTTAGCATGCGCAAAAGGAATAATAATCGGAAGCGGGCCTGAAAAGAGCGAACTGGTCTCTCTTTCAAAGAAGTTAGGTTTGCAGAACACGGTTGAGTTCAGAGATTTCTACAAGGATAAAAAGAGATTTTACGACCTTTTGCGGCGCTCGTCCATATTGTTAAACATGTCAGAAAGAGAAGGTCTTAGCATAATCTGCCTTGAAGCAGTCGCCCTCGGCATCCCTGTACTTTTGCCATCGTATTCTCCAATACCTGTCGAAGTAAAAGAGATGTGTGTGGTTAAGGATGAAAAAGATATTTCTGATTGGATCATAAAGATTATGCAGAACAAAAACCCGGGCTCTTTTGTTAAAAACAAGAACAACCTTAAGAAGTACTTTGTATCTGAAACAAATGCCTTTTACTCAAAATTGTTCAGAGACATTAAGGCAGGGAATTAGACTAAATGCTTATATCTTTTATTCATGACCATTAAACGTTTGGTGCTTAAAGCATGGACTATGAAGAAATAGAAAGCAAATGGCAGGCTGCATGGGAAGATGAAGCAGTATTCGAACCCATACCTGATCAAAGGCAGTCTTACATGGTCTCTTCGGCTTTTCCTTATGTCAACGGTCCGCCGCATATGGGACATGTTAGAACTTATGGCACTGCGGACGTGCTTGCAAGGTACAAGCGAATGCGTGGATTCAACGTCCTTTTCCCAATGGGTTACCATGTTACAGGAACCCCGATACTTGCGCAATCAAAAAGGATAAAAAATAAGGATCCTCTACTCATAAAAGACCTTAAAAAGTTCGGCATATCTGACGAAGACATAGGGAAGATGGAGGATCCGCTGTATCTCGCATCATATTTTATAGAAGCATTCAGGAAAGCATTCCGTGATCTTGGCTTAAGCATAGACTGGAGCAGGCAGCTTGTTTCCATAGATCCGAAATTCAGCAAGTTTATTGAATGGCAATTTTCCATACTCAGCGAAAATGGTTTGCTTACTAAAGGAAAGCACCCTGTAGGATGGTGCCCCAACGAGAACAACGCCATCGGAATGCATGATACTAAAGGAGATATAGAACCTGAGATAGAAGAGATGCTCGGGATAAAGTTCAGGGCGGAGAATGAGGATTACAATATAGTCTGCGCAACCTACAGGCCGGAAACTTTGTACGGAGTTACAAATATCTTCGTAAAGAACGGGGCGCAATATGTAATATGTGAAGTGAATGGAGAAAGGCTCTGTTTATCCAGCATGGCTGCAGACAAGCTTGCATACCAGACAAAAGTCAAGGTAATAACTGAGATAGATTCTGCTGAATTGTTAAATAAGAGATACATAAATCCAAAGACTGGGACAAGTATTCCTGCCCTTCCTGGCTTCTTCGTAGATGAAGCATTTGGGACGGGGATTGTTATGAGCGTTCCTGCGCATGCGCCTTTTGATTATACTGCGCTTCTTGAACTCAAAAAGAGCGGATACGATGCAGCTTCAAAGATAACTCCGATAAAGGTAATCGAGTTGGAAGGAGCTGCAAAGGGAAAGGATATACCTTCAGTAGCATATATAGATGTTGAAACCACTGCAGGGGATCCGAACATGGCAGCAATAGAGGAAGCTACCAAAAACCAGTATAGGGAAGAGTTAAGGAGCGGAACAATGCTTGTTGGAGACTACAAAGGATTGCGAGTAAAAGACGCGAGAGATCGCGTATGGAAAGACCTCATCGCAAGCAATGATGCTGCAAGCATTTATGTCATAGCAAACAGCGCAATATGCAGATGCAGCTTTTCTGTTGTTGTAAAGGTCGTGGATGACCAATGGTTCCTCAACTATGGGGACGAGAAATGGAAGGTAAAGGCACGAGAGGCACTGAAGAATGTAAGGATTCTTCCTGAGAAGCTAAGGCCAACATTTGAAGGTGCGTTGGAGTGGATAAACCTAAGAGCAGTAGCAAGATCCCAGGGGTTAGGGACAGTATTCCCCCTTGACAATACTAAAATAATTGAATCTTTGTCGGATTCCACCATATACATGTCTTTGTATACTATATGGAACCTGATATCAGAAATAGAGAGTGATAAACTAACACACGAGTTCTTTGATTATGTGTATCTTGGGAAGGGAGATGCTGAAGCCGTTTCCAAGGCAACCGGCATCCCGTATGAGACTATAAAGAGAAGCAGGGAATCATTTGATTATTGGTATGCCTTTACTTCAAGACACTCTGGCGCAGAACTCATATTCAACCATCTTATCATGTACCTATTCAATCACGCAGTAATTTTCGATGAAAAATATTGGCCTAAGCAAATAGCCATAAATGGCACAGTTCTCTCGGAGGGGGAGAAGATGTCAAAAAGCCTTGGAAATACTGTCGATGTTAAAGAAGCTGTTGGCAAGCATGGTGCAGATGTCACCAGATTCATGGTTGTCTGTAGCGCTGACCTTTTTGGAGATTCTGAATACAATAATGATGCTGCAAAAGGCGTAAAGGAACGATTTGATTACCTTGATTCAATTGCAGGCAATCTCAGTCTGTATGCGACTTCGGAATTGAAGCATATTGATTACTGGATGTACTCGAAGCTAAACAGAAAGATAATTACAGTAACGGAGGCTACAGAAAAACTTGAGCTTAGAACAGCATCCACTGCCGTATTATACGATGCTGTGATAGAGCTAAAACGATACTTCCTTAGAGGTGGAAATAACCAGGTAGTCATAACCGAATACCTCTCGGCACTTTCGCTGCTCCTTGGACCGCTCACGCCTCATTTCTCCGAAGAACTGTGGCATAAGACAGGGAACAGTACGCTTGTAGCCAGGGAGAAGTGGCCTGCAGCCAACCAATCGATGTTGAGCAGCAAGATAGAAATGGAGGAGGAGATTATAGAGAGCTTAATAGATGATTCAAAACATGTCCTTGATCTCGTGAGAAGAAAGGGAACTGAGCCTAAGGAAATAAAGTACATTATCGCAAGCGAATACAAGTATATACTGAACAACGAACTTGCAAAGGACAGGAATGTTAAAAGAGTTATGGAGATGATAAAGAGCGGGGAGCTTGAGAACAGCTATCCGATAAAGTTCGATATACAGAAGTGTATGGAGTTTACATCAGCTATGGCAAAGCACATTAATACTGTAAAGAGCGTGGAAACTAATCCAGCCGATGAATTTGATGTATTAAACGATGCGAAGGAGTACATAGGCAAAGAGACAGGCTGCAAAATAACAGTAGAGCATGAAGAAGGCTCAGGATCATCAAAGGCCTCTGCATCGACTGCTCTGAAGCCAGGAATAGAAGTTATCTGAATCAGAACATGTTCTTGTCCTAGACCCAGTATATACGATGCTAGAACAGCCTTACGCTGCTGCTGAATATAGAAAAGAACAATGCTATTATCAACATGAATATGAAGCTGAAGAGCAAGTATGTCACAGGGAATATGAAAAGGAGGATCATGAAGATGGCCAGTACTGTGGCAGCATACACTAACTTATTCCATCTGAACACCTTGCTGCCGTCAAGCGGATATATCGGCAGCATGTTGAAGAACGCAAGTATTATGCTGATCAGAAGAGTTGTGTTTATCACATTCTGCAGGTATGACAACGTAAGTATGCCTCTGCCGAACGTGACCAGTAGATGCGGTATGAAAGCGTTGCCAAAAATCGCAAAACCGATCAGGAAGAATACTGCAAAAACTGCGAAGTTGGTCAAAGGACCTGCCAAAGATACGATTCCTTCCTCCTTTCTTGTGAAGGTGCTCGTATAGATCACAGTTGCACCAGGTATTCCTAGAAGGAATCCAAATAGCGATGATACTAATGTTATCAGTACGCCGAGGTCTGACTTCTTGAATGCAGCTATTGCACCGTATTTCTGTGCGGCTTTCTTATGCATATATTCATGAAGTATGAATGAGAAGGAAACTGCAATCAGAGACATTGGAAAGAAATATATCAATAAGGTTATACTGGAACCTATCCCCCCTGCAAATATGACTGCGAAAGCAAACGACAATGCAAGGTCCGCTATCAGCATATCCTTTATCTCATTCTTGAGAAGATCATGCTCCCTTATGTACATACTCATAATTGCACGCAAGTAACCTTTTATCAGAAAGTATATAAAATCGAATCGTTTAATAGCACTATTCTAAAGCCCTATAGTCTAGTGGTCAAGGATAGCGGGCTCTGAACCCGTTGACGCCAGTTCGAATCTGGCTAGGGCTATTGTTGTTTTGATAGTTTGAATATGCACGCATCTTAACTACGCTCAGCATAATGATGAATGCATGAATGGCAAATGCATACTGTATAAGATATATAGATTCCAGAAAGCCCGTCATGCTCCTCATACGAAGCTTAATTTTGTTGAGGAGAATATTAGAAAGATTTAAATATCTTAGTTATCATACTATACATGATTTCTTTAGTTCCTCTCTTAACGGAACTCCTTGTTTTAGGAGTTTCACGAGGCAACAGATAAAGAATTATTGGCAAATTAGATATTACGCTTAGGTGAATATGATGGCAGACAAACCACACATGAATTTGATTTTCATAGGTCATATAGACCACGGAAAGTCAACATCTGTAGGAAGACTTTTGTACGATACAAAGGCAGTAACAGAGCAGGATATGAAGAAGCTAAAGGAAGAGGTAGCAAAGTATAACAGGCCTACCTTCGAGTTCGCTTTCGTCATGGACCAGCTCAAGGAGGAGAGAGAAAGAGGAATAACAATAGATATTATGCACAGGGAGTTCCAGACCCCGAAGTACTACTTCACGGTAATAGACGCCCCTGGGCACAAGGACTTCGTAAAGAATATGATTACCGGAGCAAGCCAGGCAGACGCTGCGGTTCTTGTAGTCTCATGTCCTGATGGCATTCAGGCACAGACAAGAGAGCACGCATATCTTGCAAAGGTTCTCGGAATAAACCAGCTTATAGTCGGTCTGAACAAGATGGACGCAGCAGGATATGACAAGGCAAAGTACGATGATACAAAGGCAAAGGTCTCAGAGCTGCTCAGGACAGTAGGATACGATGTAAACAAGATACCTTTCATACCTTATTCGGCTCAGGCTGGAGACAACGTAAGCTCAAAGTCGGACAAGCTTCCATGGTACTCGGGACCAACATTGCTTGAGGCTCTGGATGCACTTCAGGTTCCAAACAAGCCTATTGACAAAGCACTTAGGCTTCCGATACAGGACGTATATAGCATATCAGGTTTCGGAACAGTCCCTGTAGGAAGAGTAGAGACAGGAGTAATGAAGCCTGGAGACCAGATTATAATTATGCCAGCAGGTGTAAAGACTGATGTGAAGAGCATTGAGATGCACCAACAGTCGTTGCAGAAGGCAGAACCTGGAGACAACGTAGGATTCAACATAAAGGGCGTAGATAAGAAGGACATACGAAGAGGAGATGTAGTAGGACCTTCAAACAACCCTCCAACAGTAGTGCAGGAGTTTACCGCTCAGATAGTAGTGATAAACCATCCTACCGCAATAGCAACAGGATACACTCCGGTCTTCCACATCCACACAGCTCAGATAGCGTGCACATTCGTGGAGCTGGTTGAGAAGAAGGATCCTAAGACAGGCCAGACAATGCAGAAGAATCCTGAATTCCTAAAGAACGGAGATGTCGCAATAATAAGGGTCAAGCCTTCAAAGCCTATCTGCGCTGAGAAATTCAGTGAGTTCCCTCAGCTTGGAAGATTTGCAATAAGAGACATGGGCCAGACAGTAGCGGCAGGAGTAATACTCGACGTAGTAAAGAAGCAGTGATTTATTGCCAGTAGCAAGGATAAAAATAATAAGCAGAAATAAGAAAGATGCAGGCATAATAGCCAAGCAGATAGTGGAGATAGCGAAGAGCTTGGGCGTAAAGTTCACAGGCCCTGTGCCTCTCCCCACTAAAAGGCTTAAGATAGCTACAAGAAAGACTCCTTGCGGGGACGGCTCCCACACGTATGAGCATTGGGAGATGCGAATACACAACAGGCTCGTCGAGATAGATGGGAATGAACAGGCACTTAGGCAGGTGATGAGAATATCTGTCCCTGATACTGTGCAGATTCTTCTCAATCTTTCTGCATAATTTTATTTTTAATCGACTTGGCGTTTGCCAGGTCTTCTTTTTCTTCTTTTTATTAAACTCCTTGAGATGGAACTATGATTTATACACTAGCTGCCCTGTTAGTTTTGTAGATACTAAGGATAAATTGAAATATTAGGATATTTGCAATATGTTGCAGAATAGCCTTATAAATCAGAAATCTCTTATTTTGCAGCAGATATCATGGAGAAATTTAAACAGCCCCTACTTACAGAACGTACGCAGATATTCATATCTGATAGGCACGTCATGGCACTTGATGCTAAGAATGAGATACCTCAGGGATACAGGCAGGCAGTAGTCAACGAAGTAGCATTCAGATACGTACATGATGAGAAATTCAGGGAGAGCATATCAGATTACTTTGTCTGGGTAAATCAAAAGGGACTTGAAGGAATAGATTTTCATGAAGTACATGTTGATGGTGCTTTGACAAAGATTAACGCTGACAAGTACCTATATTTGCCTGCTTACAGGAGAGCCGTTCTCAGACGTGGAAATGGATTTGTTGCCGTAACAAGCAATATCGATCCGCATGAAGGAAAGCTTGTCCTGAATGCGATTCCAGAAGCAATATCAATGGCACGCGTAGCTTATGTCAAAGAGGATCCGTTAAAGCCTTTGGTTAAGAGACCCATAAATGCAGTAAGCTTGGAAAAGCAACTGATAAGCCAATATCGACAGCAGGGACGGTCATCTGATATCTGACAGCGAGGATGCAATAATCGGCAGAACCAGTGTTGCATCGCCATCTATATTGACATGCCTTGCCTTCTCCTTTATCTTGCCCCAGGAGATTGCTTCCCTAGTCCTTGCTCCAGACAGGCTTCCATCATATTCCTGTGCAGTTGTTATATATACCGTATAATCGAATCCACCGCGGAACTGAGCCCACCAGATTGCATGATGCTTCGATATGCCTCCACCTATACAAAGTGCGCCTGCTTTCTTTGCGTCCCATATGGTATCGCTCATAAGCTGCTCGTCTCCAAGGAGATTTATCCTGAATTTTTTGTGCTCCTGGTAGAACTGCCATAGTTGATATCCTACAGATCCGTCAGTTATCCCAGGTATTATCAATGGTATATTATTCTTGTAAATCCAATACAGGAGGGAGTCCTCCTTATTTACGAATTTGCCTAGTCTCCAGTTAAACTCGTGAGTCGTTATGTCTGTTATTCCTTCAGAATAAAGTTCATTTAGGAACTTTGCCATCTTTTCCTCTATTAATAGGCCATAATCCTCAACAGGCACCAATACATTACCAAGCCTGTGTATATCGAGCTTGTGGAGCATAGTATCGTCCATCTCGAATGCGCCATGATAGTAATTGCCAAATGATCGTGCAATATCGTGATCGAGCGTGCCGCATGTGCTTATCATAAGGTCAAACCATTTTCTTTTTGCAGCTTCCACTATTATTCCGCGCAGACCTGTGGCCATTATGCATGCAGGAAAAGATAGTATGTTTGTAGACGCATCATCAGATATCATGTCACGCATTATCTTTGCTCCTTCGCTCACCTTCTTCGCAGAGAAGCCGCCCATGTCTCCTAATTTATCTACAAATTTCTTTGAGTCTGTATTTATGCTGAAATCTATAACTTTCTCTGATAGGAGAGCCTTTCTTTGTTCGTTTTTACTTGCCATGATGATACACCGATAATCGGAAAACTAGCCTGTGTAACTGCTTTGAATCTGGTGAAAGAGCAGACCGTTTGGAACGTTCCGACATAAAATAATACTAGACAGGAAAGTTTTTAACCGTAGGTCTTTTGTTATGCCCTGTCAGTTTTTGTATCTCCATCCATATTAACATTGTGATAAGTATGGTTTCCTGATACTGTAGAATCCTTGATCAGTACTATGTGATTCTGCGATGCACTTACCGTAACTTCATCAAAGATCTCTGAATTATTAATGACTATTTTCGAGCCTTTGTCGCACTTTACTATTGCATTGCCATATACTCGTGCGTGGTTCCTCAGCTCCGCTTCTCCAGTTACTGAGGCCTCCTCGTCAACCACGGCAGTCTTATCCATAAATACTTTTGGACCTGCAAATCCGGTGCTTGATACCCAACCAGCAGTTATTGGACCAAATTTCTTTGGGTTAGAGTGCCTGAAGAAGTGCTTCTCTGTTCCATCCCTGCCCTTGACTGTAGCTGTATGGATTGTCTCAGGTACCTTGTTAAGATCTGCAACACTCTCTACAAATGCTGATTTTGCCTTGGTCTCTTCTTCTCTGTGCCTATGTAAAATTTCCCTACCTTCCCTTTGTTTTATCACCATAATATCCCTCATTTACTATTATTTTCAATTTATGATATAAAAAGGAATAGGTAACGCTACTGATACCTAAAAATAAGCGTAGTGTTTTACTGTGGGCCGGCAGGCTTTGTCGACACGACAACGTAATCAGATCCCATGCCAGATACTCTCACATTATATGTACCTCCAGTAATGCTCCAGTCCGTAGAGCTGCTCATTACAAGAGGCATTATCTGCTTATGTTTCATCTCATACAGACCGAATCCCCCTTCAAGGTTTTTGGATTGCAGCTCTGCCCTGCTGCCGTACCCCTTTATTGTAAGGCCCGCAACATTATCTTTGTTTACTACTAAATATGCCTTTTCAAGTCCTTTTACAGGATATACTACCTTATCTATCAAATCCTTATGTTTCATATCGATAATGCCTTTCGATATGCGGAACTGGCTGAAATCCATGATAACATTACTGCCTTCGGTCTTAACCGATATGTCAAGTCCACAATTGACAGGGAATTTTAGCATCTGCATATATCTATGGTAAGCGTAATGCTCTCTCCAATTAGTATTTCCCGTTAGTCCTACTGCCCCATTCCCCCGCATCTTATTAATTGAGTTAATTATAGGCGGTTCTTTGCTGAATGTGCCTTCTACGCCTCTTACAATAGCGCTCAGCTCTGACGTCGGAATTTTCCTTGATATTTCAGAATTGTTGTTGTATGTGAGATATCCGTTGCCATAATTCACCGCGTTCATTAAATTTATTACCTGCAGCGTCTGATTGCCGCTTTTGGCAAGTATCCTGACATTAGCATCTAATACTATTGAAAAGCTGTGCTTGTTTGGGAGGAAACTCATGCCAGACCTGTCCTTCCCTGGAGTATATGAGGTTCCGTCTGCGCTGTCTAGATACATAGTACCAAAAATATTATGGGTGTTCTCCCCGCTCGTTGCAACAATTCCTGTAGCTTGATAAGCCCTTTCCTTTGCAGTGGCAATGTCACTCTGCATCTCCCTCACATATTCTACAGATCTGTATATGTGCGTTCCTATATCTTTGGCTGCAATGCCGCTCAGTACCACAGCAGAACCCAAGAATACTCCTTTTATAGCTGCTTTTGTTGCCTTGAATGCCTTTGAGGGTTCATTAACAGATGATCCTTTAGGCTGTTCTACGTCTTTCAGAAGCCC
>DAHUYR010000034.1 GCA_027315135.1 Microcaldota archaeon | reverse complement strand
CATGAACCTGCCTGGTCTTATCAAGATAGACTTCAATGGCTTGGCCCCCTCTCTAAAGATTAAATGGATACATGATGTTCTAGAAAAGAAAGCAAGAACAAATGGGATAGCTATAGCAGCCATAGTAAACTCTGCCGGAATGCACACAATGCACTTTTGGACTCAAGGTCTTGCAAAGAGGGGTCTATTTGCCATTGCAGCTTTTAACGGGGGGCCTCTAGCAGTTGTACCATTCAACGGAACTAGAGGAATTCTCGGCACAAACCCCCTAACCTATGCATTTCCAACCAAAGATGACATGGTAGTTGTCGATTTCGCAACTTCAGAAATACCTTTTTTCCAAATTACGGACGCTAAAAAGAACAACAAGAAATTACCTAAAAATGCAGCAGTTGATTCGAAAGGCAATGTAACTACTGATCCTAAAAAAGCAATAGACTCACATGAGGTATCTAATCTGCTTCCAATGGGCGGTGGATACAAAGGATACGCCATCAATTATCTTTTAGAGATAATGACTGGTGCCTTAGTCGGCTCAAAACTAAGCACAGAGATGAGTAGTAACTACGTTGCTCCTGAACATGGTGGTTTCATAATAGTGATTGACATCAACATGCTGAATAAGATATCTTCATTCAATTCCTCAGTATCAAAGATGAATAATGCAATCAGAAGTCAAAAACCAAAGAAAGGCACGCGCATAATAGTGCCGGGAGACAATAATATCGAAAGGCATAAAAAAGGGAAAAAATCTATCGATTTAGATACTGAAACGCTAGAAAGACTTCAAAAACTGTTTAAGAAAAATAGGCAGTCTTTCAAGGACTAATATTTCAATTTTACTAAAATTTAACCACATAGTTAAAATATCGGCAAAAAGACGGTATTGTCGCAAAGTCGTCAGTTCTCTCAGAGTGTCGCATTCGTCAGTTTCAAACCAAGAGCGAACGCTCGGTTTTAAGGGTGAATAGATGACTCTGTCTGCTCTATTCTTGCCTTTTTACTTAGTCTTTTTATATTTTGCATGGATTATTCTAAATATGAAGGAAGAAGAAACAAACAAAAGTTCATTTACCCCGAAAAATATCGGGACAGCCATAATTGTAATATGTGCTTTGATTGGTGCAATATGGGTAATTAATCAATGGTACGATAGTCTCCCGCAACTTATATGGCAAGTACAGGGTGTATCGGCAGGTGTGAACAGCACACCCAATTCTTGTACAATTCAAGCATACGCTTCTATCTGTCCCTTTACCTTAACTAATAATCAATCCGCCTCCATATTCTTACAAAATACAGGTGCAGAGCCTGCATATTTCTATATTAACTTTACACGTTCTAATCTGAAAAATCTTGTATATTATACTAACTCCTCATTCGTAAAAGCGGGAGCAACAACGTATTTTCCCTTTATCCCGACATTTTCTCCTAATAGCACAAGTTTTTCAATAAAGGCAACTGCAACTTGTAAGGCAGATGCACTTATATCTTGGTGTAAAGGAACTATCGTATCGTCTCGTACTTGCAATTATCAAATATCTGGTAATTCACAAGTAGCCCGTCTAATACCAACTCCTACGAACTAAAAGAATTATGTACTGATTTTTATTAAACTCAGCCACCTGTTTCTTTCCGCACCTATACTTATCCCAGCTACTTCCGAAGGCGTCAAACCATTAAATGTGGCATGCGGTCTTATGAAGTTGTAGTATGTTCTCCAATTCTCTACGTATTGATTAGCTGTCTTTTCACTCTTGAAACCACGAATAACTTTGTCCCGTTCTCTGAACGTCCCATGATACCTCTCTATGAGTTGGTTGTCCATCTTTGACTTGACATGGATAACGCCCTCATAACCTGCTCTGTTTCTTTTTATGATAAATCTGCGTCCATGATATGGAAATTCCTTACGCACTGCATCTGCATAGAACTGACCTTTATCTGTCGCTACTTCTTTTGGATTTTGAGAGATAACTGCCTTTGCCTTTTGCATAATGTCTCTTGCGTCTTTTATCCTTCTTACCTTTGTTATATGAGTAGCCAAGAGGAATCGTGTCTTATTATCCAACGCATTCCAGCACCATTCGTTAGTTCCCTTTATGCTTAGCACCTGTTCGTCTATGTGCATCTTTTCGCTTGTCTGAGGTCGTAGGGTGTTAGTATATGCGCTTATCTTGCCCATAAAACGATTATTCCAGCGTCTTATGGTCTCATGGTGCAGTTTGAGGCCGAAGGACGTATAAAGTGTATTCTGTATGTCTCTCAATGAATTGCCCTTGTAATACATATCAAGAGCAAGGCATAGAATACGTGCATTACCCTTGATTCCTTTTGCAGGGTCAAGAACAAAGTATGCACCGCATTCCTTGCACTTGTATTTTTGCCTGCTTCCTGATTTGTTCCTCCTCATACCTTGTTTGAGTATCTTATCGCTATTGCATGAAGGACAAGCCTTATCCTTCATTACATCCTCAACCTTAAAGTCATCAAGCTCTACCTTGTTCTTTAGCTTGTTGAATAGGATTATGGCGTTTATGTGCTTGCAATACATGCCCGATTCTCTGCACCTCTTGGTATAGTCTGGGCAGGTGCAGGAATAGGCATCTAAGTGCCTTACCTTGTATTCTGTCTTGCCGTCTGCCGAAGGTATCGTATAAGTGGTCGCATTAACCACTTGTGGCACTCTCGTATTAAGGACGGCCAAAGCCCTTTCCTTTCTTGCCTCTGATTCTCCTTTAAGGTCTATTTGGGGTGTCATGGTATCATACTCATAATACTTGTTATACGTATTATGAATAAGAAGGTATATAAAGGTATAGGTATAATACGTATACTATGGGAAAGCCAAAGAAACCAATAGAAACAGCAATACCAAAAACGATAACGCTAATGCCTCGTCATCAGCGATTTATCGATGCAAAGAGCATAAACTTATCTCGCTTTGTGCAAAAGGCATTAGAGCAAGAAATGGAAGCTCAAGGTTGGAAAGAATAGGATATTCTAAAACTGACGAATGCGACAGTAAATAAAAGATGACGATTATGCGACAATACCAAAAAGACATACTAATTTAACTATTTTTATAAATCCTGAAGCCTAGCTAAACTACCCAAATCCGAGCAAACTCAAAGTCTTAAGCACATCCCTGACCATGATGCTGGGGCTTACCCTATTCAAAGCCTCTATCTGCAAACTCTTCCCCCCAATGTAACCTTTTTCCGAAAAGAACCGCAACTGGGATATGAGATACGTAATGTCTATCTTTTCCGCAACAACAAGCTTGTGCAGATAAACTTTGTATAATCTCTTATCCTTCATAAGTTCAAGTCCAAGCCAAGCGTCAAAAATGTCTTTATTCACCATTCTTGATAATAGCGCAACTGTTTTTCTCGCCATAAGATACTCAAGGCTGTAAGACGGCACATTCACAGAAACAACAGGATAGTTGAAGAAGTTAAGGAGGCTTTTCGCGCTATAGACTTTAGGCTCCTCGATCTTCGCCGCTTTTGTAAAGTCTATCTGCACCCCGTTGTATACGAACCTGGCAGCCTTGCTGAATATCTTCTGTGAATCTGAAATCCTCTCAAGCAGCTTCAGAGTCTTTTCATAGTCAAAGCTTTCTATATCAAGGTCATAAGACAGCCTCTGCTTCTCTCCAAAATAAATCTTGTTAATGGCCGTGCCCCCATACAGCGCCACTTTATGTCCCTCATTTGCAAATATTAGCGTAAGCTCCTGGAGAGCTTCCATGACCTCTATCTCCTTAGTAAGCTTATCTTTGTCTATCCCCGTTTTCAATACAATATCCTCAAGGTTATATTTCGGCATTACTCCACCTCTTCACGTTAATATCATCATAGATTAACCAGCGCTTGCTGAAATTTAGGGCATTCTTGTGCATGAAGAATGATTTTCCCTTATTTATGTTAAGCTTATGCAATCTTTCAACAAAAGCCCTAGGTGCAATGTCCTCCAATACATATCCTGCCCTTCTTATAGTTGAGAGATTCGACATCTTTAAATAATGCATAAGCTCCTCAAGCTCTAGGTTGTCAAGGTTTCTCTGCTTAACGGCCCTGTAAAAATCAAAGAAATCTGCATATCCGGGCCTATAAAGCATGTCGAATATGGTCTTAGGGTAAGTCGATACCAA
>DAHUYR010000030.1 GCA_027315135.1 Microcaldota archaeon | reverse complement strand
TCATCACTTACTTCTATTTACTGTCCCTTCACGTATCTTTCAGGATTCTTATCAAAATTCTGCTTGCAGGCAGAAGAGCAAAAAACGTACGCTTTGCCCTTGTAGATGCTTCTAAGCTCTGATCTCTCATCCACCTCCATATTGCATACAGGATCTTTCATCTTTTCACCCACAAACCCGTTCGGTAACTAACTAATCGGTTTAATATAAAAAAGAAAGGGTATGCAAAAAGCATACCCTAAATTCACTTATTAAGAAGTTGTGGCTTTCGGCACGGTTACGGCGTACCATATACCGCCGAATGCATGAACTCCATTGCCATTTATCTGCCCAGGTGCAGTGTCTTTATAGAACAGATAGATAGGCCATCCATCATAAGTGAGCTGCTCGCTTCCTCCAGGTCTGGTAATCACGCCAAGTGCAGAAGCATTTATACCACTCTGTGTGCTGATTGAAGAGAGGCTGCCGTTGAGTATGACTGGGGGCCAGTAAGTTGCGCATATACCTGTGCAGGTGCTGTTCTTATACTGGACGTCTGAATTGAGAAGATACAGCGTAAAGCCGTTGGAGTTCTCCAAATAGTTGCCAATAACTGCGCTGTTTCCAACCATCAGATTATACTTCTTCGCGGTTGAATTCGACGCCTTTGAGCTGGAGTTGGTAACTGTGCTCGTAGAATTGCTCTTTGAGCTTGAGTTGGCTACGCCTGTTGTATTACTAACGGCATTTGCTGTTGTGCTCGGCACTGCAGTTGTATAATTATATACGGACGATGCTGTTGTCTGGACACTTGCCTTGGAAGTACTGTTATGTCCTGAGAGGGCCAAAGCCGCAATCGCTACCACTACTACAACTATAATTATTCCTATTATAGCCATGCTTGATTGTTTCATTTAAATCACAATATGCTTTATTCATTAACTTTATTTAAACTTATAGCAAAAAAGTTCTACCTTCCATCATAGACAGATAGGAATTATTCATCAAATAATGTTTTGATCTGTCCTAATCAGAATGCACGTATACTTTTTCAGTGACCGAGCAACCCTGGCACTATGAATATTGCAAACATTATGTCGATAAACACTATTATCGTTATCAGAACATAAAGCCAGTTCCTTTCATACAAAAATGCAAATATTGAGCATACGACCCGCGCTATCGGTGTAATAACAAGTACTACTATGCCTAACAGTATGAAGTTAATTCCCTGAAACGAAGCGATCCCATTTATTATATCGGATAAGGAGAACTGCGACGAATTTATCTTGCTATTCACATTTATTATCTCACTCAAGGGGAAACCACTGCTGCCATTATTTACAAAAAGCAGCAAAGTGCCTATTATTATAAGTATTAAACTTAGGACTACTCCTATCCTGAGAACATTTGAAATAAGTCTATCCATGTCCATTAGACAACACCAAGCCCTCTCAATATCATTTCAATTCCTACAAATCCCAAAAGTATCATGAAAATATAAAGCACCTTGCTTCCTTCAGTCTTCTCCAAAAGCTTAGATCCGGAATATGCTCCTATCAATATGCCAATTACTACAGGCGCAACTATGAACGGCTGGACATATCCGAGTGACCAGTATATCGCACTGCTTACAGCTGCAGTAACGCCTATCATGAAATTGCTTGTCGAGGTTGTGACCTTGATTGGCAGTTTCATGCCGACATCCATGCCCATTACCTTAAGCACCCCACCTCCAATTCCCAGTAGACCTGACATCAGCCCCCCACATCCGCTGACCAGCTCCCCAAGCCACCATCTGTAACCAGAATACTTTATGACCTTCTTTTCTGCCTTGTCATAATAACTGCCAGATAACTGGAAGAAATCGGTGCTCCAATCTTTATGCACCTTCTTCAGATAATCTTTTTTGCGTGTCTTGAAGGCTCCGTATATTGACAGAATCAATACAATTCCAAATATGACAAAAAGATACTGGCTTATGTCATGGGCATATATGTAAGCTGCAATAAGCGAACCTATTATCGCACCAAGGGTCGTAGCGATCTCCAGAGACATGCCTATCCTGATATTTGCCAGTTTATCTCTCACGTATGCGCTTGCAGCCCCGCTAGAAGTTGCAATTGTTGATACGAGGCTTGCTCCTGCCGCATACTCTAACGGTATGCCGAACAGAAGCGTAAGCGCAGGAACTATCACAACTCCTCCGCCAAGCCCGCTCATGGCTCCTACAACTCCTGCGAATATTCCTGCGATTAATAACTCTATGAAATAGATAATTGCAATCATTCAACTCAAGAAATATCTGCAAGTGAAAGTTATATAACTAATCTGCTGATGATTAATATGAAATGGACAATATAGCTGCAACAAGTAAGTTGTCAAGGCTCTACATAGCCACTGGGTTCGTATATTTTGTAGTAGGAACTATTCTCCTTGCACTTAGCATGTCAAACATCATAGCAATCAGCAGGGATCCAATATTCATACTGCTGCTATATGGATTTGTTACTCAGTTGATATTCGGTGTTTCGTACATATTTGTACCAGGTGTATCTAGGCATAATACCACAAGTTACAAAGCTATAATCCTAGAATATCTTGTCCTAAATCTTGGAATAATATTATTCGAATCTGTTGCCATAGCAGACTACAGAGAAGTAATACTGCTAGTCTTAGGGCTTGCTGCTTTAATCATAGCAGCATTGCTCCACGCGATCAACATGTGGCGAACAATACTTGGAAGAAGATTGAATAAAATTGATTAACTTATAAAACGCAGCAGACACTGACAGGTGTCTATACTCTACTGATAAAACCTTCACAATTAGTTTTCAGTGCCTTAAAATGCTTGGCTGCGAGCGTATTCCATATCTGCCGGCGCCAAAGGCGCCGAAATGAAAATAGAAAAGAATACCACACTTAACATGTAAGGCTTATTTATCTTCAATCATCCGGCGTTAATAGATAACGGGCAAGATCCATTATATATAACAAATCCTGCTGTATTGTTTATGAGATTGGTCCAGTCAAAGGTTAATGCTTTCTTAGAGATACAGTATAATGCGGGCAGCGAACCTGTGCTGATGTTCTCAACCTCACATTCAAACAAGGCAGTATTATTTGCATCTTCTACGCATGTATTGTACAATAACAGTTGCACTACGTCATATCTTACGCCTAATAGCTTGAACTCAGATATGTTCTGGCCCACTTGACATACTGTCTTTACGGCGTTTGTACCGACACTTGACACGGTACACGCTCCAGTAGCGTTTAATTGTGATCTATCAAACAGTGCTATGCTGTTAGGAAGCCAGGGATGTGAACTAAGCTGGCTATTAAGGGGGTTAGATATAGTCTGATTCCCAGCACCATTTTTTTGTGATACAACCATAAATGCGATAATTACTATTGCGAATACTGCTATTACAGTAACTATGCTAAATAAGTCTTTGTGCATGTACATTTAACACCCCATAACTGTTAACATATATGCTACTTAACTGCTGCTTAACCAACTTTCAGTCCAAGAATTACCTCCACTAGAAATGCTTGATGTAGATGTATCTTGGTTGTTATGCTGTATGTATTGGGAAAGTATTGGATTAGAGTTGCTATTTATATTTCTACATGTGCCACTAGTAGCAGGGCAAATATTTCCAGTAAATCCTACGCTTGAAAATTGAGGTAACTGGCAAAATCCATTATAATTCCCTCCTCTGCCAGAGCAGCCTGCTGGTGACTCAAGTTCGTATTCCGACCACGTTATAGAACTAGTCGAACGACATCCGATGCCCTGAGACGTTGAACTGCCCCCTGAAGACCATACTTCATACCAATTATCTGTTCCATTAGGACAGTTTGCCAGAGGTTCTGTTGTCATGCTTACTGTTTGTCCCAAGCCAGTAAACCATGATGGTGGCTGAATTACATGTGCAGTAGTCTGAGTTGGAAAATATTCTGTGAAAAAAGCCCACGGTGTACCCCAACTCCAATATCCAAGATTATCAAACTTGACAAATATGCCTCCCTGTGTTAAATTTTTAGTTCCGTTTTCACTAGATGCAACGCCTGTCCACTCTCCAATAAGACAACATGAACTAGTAGCTCCACTTGGTGCAGATATACTACTTGAAATCTGTATATTGCCGTATGCTTTTCCCACACTTGAAACTCCTGTACAGATGCCTAAAAATGTTCCTGAACAGTACTGTGCTTGATATCCGCCCCAATTATCACTGTAAACTGAAGCGCTAATACCTAGTTTTGTAGCATTTATGAAGTAAATATCTTGGACAACATCATTAGATGTATATATATCTGTAACTATGTAAGAATTGTTGTCAGGAGAGAAAAAGATTATTCTTTCTATAGATGTCACATTAGGCCCCCAAGTATATCCAAAGCTAGCATAAGAGTTAATATGATATGCGACGCCTTTTGCAAGCGTCTTAAATTGAGATAACTGCATTACCCTCGGCGCAAGCGAAGATCCTATATTGATGATTGTTGCTGGTGTCGGCATTCCTGCAGGAAGATTGAAAGTATGTATGACTGAACTATTATTAATTACAGTACTATTAGTATGCATTCCTGATGTATGCATTGCCATTACGGCAAATAGAAACAATCCGAATACGCTATAGTGTATAACTGTTTCCTTCATGCTATCTCCAATTATTTTAGGATCCTGAAAATTTAAAAAGCCCACACTTCAACAAAACAAAAGTTATTTTTCTATTTCTATTGGAATAAGATATGGTGGTTGGCGACCGTAGAGATAAAAAGTAATAGCATGAACGGCATAGACTTAAGCTTAATTGCGGCTGGATGTTTCCTATTAGGAGTGGGTCTGGGACACATTGTACCATTTGTCGATATACTTGCTACTGTGGGCGTTATCTTGATTGCACTAGGGTTAGTAGTCTTCTTTTGGAAACCCAGTTTTATGGGAAAGACGCAGAAAATTAGTAAGGGTCGTAATTGAATATAACCGCCCGATGCGGAGATTCGGCTCGGGTTCTACGACATTCCATTTTGGCATAGTTTTCAACAACATCATCGTCAATCGTATACTTCATCCCTATGCTCAAATCTTAACAAAATCAAGCTATTGCCTTCAATTGCGTAAATTATCCTGTACGGTCTAATCCTTATTGTTTTCTCCCCTTTTAGACCGTACCGTAAAGGCTTGCCGGTATCTGGATTCTTAACTATCCGTTTAACTTCCGAGTCTATCCTTTCTTTGATCTTTTTGTCACGTAGGCTCTTAACGTCCCTTTCAAACTTTTCAGTAGGTATTATCTTATCTATTACCATTCAGACAGCTCTTGGGAGAATTCATTTACATTTAACACTTTGTACTTGCCATGTTCCATGTCCTTCCAAGCGTCTTCTACCGCCTTTAATGTTCTTAGATCAGCCTTTGTCATCTTAGTATCCAATTTTCTCAAGACTATCATCTCTTTCTTAGATGTGATTACAAAGATGCTCCCTTTTTGTATCTTCAGTCGCTTTCTAATATCTTCTGGTATGACTACCTGTCCTTTTGAGCTAGCCTTAGTTATTTTCACCATTTCAGTTTCCATGATAGTAAGACAGTCTTACAGATATAAAAGCTTTGTGGTAGAAGCTCAGAAGCAAAACTTACAGCACCAACGCCAATTCGAGAAATTATGCTCTGCCTGCAACAAAGTAACAAGAACGCCAGATGCGCAAGGAATGCAAAGGCGCATCTCGGACAAGGAGCCTTAAATAACTTAGATGAAAGGCAATAACATGAACAGCATGAGTATAGGCTTAATTGCGGCAGGCGGTTTTCTATTAGGAGTGGGTCTCGGGCACATTGTAATATTCGGCGATATTCTTGCTACTGTGGGCGTTATCTTGATTGCACTAGGGTTAGTGGTCTTCTTTTGGAAACCTAATTTTAGGGGAAAGACGCAGAAAATTAGTAAGGGTCGTAATTGAATATAACCGCCCGATGCAGGGGTCGAACCTGCGACTTCCTGGTTAACAGCCAGGCGCTCTACCACTGAGCTAATCGGGCACATTGAAAAACGGGAAACCTTCGGCGAGGTTTATTATCTTCAAATACATATAAGAATATTCCCTTACTTTGTCGATGAATTCTGTCCTTCCTGTTTTATAGTCGTAAGCTACAAAGTTCCCTTTTTCATCCTTTGGCAGCACCGCATAATAAAAGTTCCCTACACCATCACTAAGCTCATCTACAAGATCAAATCCTCCTATTATGCGCTTCCCCTTGTAGCTGAAAAGATACAGGTGCCTTATGGATTCATCCCTCATGGCTGCCTTTACTGCCATCTTTGCAAGGCTGCCTATGCTCGTTTTCATCAGTTGCACATCCTTCTTTGCAAATTTCCCTTCATCAAGGTGGCTTATATCAATCTCAAATACGTCTATGAAGCCCTTCTCCATCCCTGGATCCGCCTCGCTAATCACCGCATGTTCCCCTGAATCGTTGCTCTCATACAGTATGCCGCTGCATCTCTTATCAGAGTCAATATAATATGCAATTATATTATTCGCAACATGCTCCCCAAGCAACGCTATCCTGTATCTGCTGCCTCTCTTATAACAGAATAAGCTCTTCGAATAGAAGTCATTGCTGAAGGCAAGCCTGGCAAGATCATTTACCGACCCTACCTTCACATAAGTAATCTTCTTGCCTTCATCTTGCTTATTCTTCATAAAAGGACCTTAGTACTTACCTGCTGTTTCCATTCCCAAGCAGGTAGGATAAGAGGTAATCAATTGCATATACTGGTTCGAATACGACCGGCGAGAGCACTACGCCGCTGCCTATTGCACTGTAATCATTATACAAGCTTGCAACAACAGAGAAGCTTATTGGATATGCCTGCTGTATCAGGTGCCCGGTAGCAGAGGTTATCGTAAGATTGAACGGATATATGCCCGGTTCGCTGACATATACTGGATATGAGAAGGACGTGGTATGTGAGTGAAGTGCGATTACGTCGTCGGAAAAGTTCCATGCAGGAAGCCCCTGTGCTGATATGTTCAAAGGCTCATCAGCTATTCCTGTATTGACTACGTTTATGTTTATGTCAACAGGCTGGCCAACCCCTGCGCTTATGTTTCTCGGAGAGACGGATATGTTGAACACGTTGTTTGTAACCTCCACCTGCGATGTAAAGGTCAGGTTGCCGAGCCTGGAATAGTTGCCGACATTCACTGCTCTTATCGTAAGGTTGTAAGTTCCTGTGATGTTGTAAGGCACCGATATCTTCAGTTTCATCGGATTCTCATATAACGGGGATGCCTGCTCAGACCAGCCATTAGGCAGATTAACGGCTTCAAGCTGGTCCCATCCTATATTTACAGATGCGCCGCTGGCGTTTGTAGTCGTTGCTGACGCAAGTATATAGAAGCTCTCTCCAGGGCCTACCTTTCCCAGATGCAAAAAGCCGTTGTTGGTAAGGTTTGCCATTACCGGTCCTTGTATAGAGACATATGTGGCGCTAGACAGTCCGATTAATGAAAGAATTACGAATATTGAAAATGCCTGTTTTAACATGCAACCAAACTAAATACTATAAATAAGACTTTAAATAGATATGCACAAGAAGAGCAGGTTCTCTATGAAACCTCTATAACATCTTCCTGATAGCCCATGTTCAGCAGCGCTTTCTTCACGTTGTTCTTGTGGTTGCCCTGCAGCTCAATGACTCCATTCTTCGAGGTCCCTCCGCAGGCAAGCACGCGCTTGAGCTCCTTTGTTGTTTTGTCAAGCTCATCCCCTGTCAGACCCTCAACAATAGTCATGAATTTCCTAAACTTTTTCTTTTCAGTATAAACCTTTATTCTGCGGTTCGTCTCCCTGTCAAGTATATCGCATACGCATATCTCCTTCGGAAGTCCGCATTTTGGGCAGATGTCAGCCATTAGAGCTCTGCACCTCTCTGCCTGAGTTCAGTGAACGCCTGCGCTACGCTCCTTCGCATCTCCTTTGACTTGTTCTTCTTGCTGGCGACTCCTGATGAGACCTGCTTCCTCTTCTCGATTCCCAAATCTAGCTTGAGCTCGTTTATCCTTGCTCTAAGCTCGTCATCGGACATCTTTCTTACATCATTCATCTTCATGATAAGATTCACTCATTCCTGATTAATATTACTTTTCATCTGCTCCTGTCCTTCTCCCCCTTCGACTATGAAACGCTTCTGTTTCTTAGCTTCCTTAAGCTTCTTCTTCTTGTCTACAGGGAAGACCGTTCCAGCCTGTACTATCCTTACCTGTATGCCTATTGCGCCATACTTTGGATATGAAGCGACCTTTGCTTCATCTACGAGCTTTACAACGTCACCTGATTTTGGAAGATAACCCTGCCTTACCTTTATCGATTTCGCACGCGCTCCCTTTGCCGCAAGCTTGCCCTTTGCTATTATCTCAGCTCCCATAGCCCCGTTATTTATTATATCCTTTACCGTCATGTGGAGCAGCCTTCTGGCATTGTTCCCTCTTTCTAGGGATCTTGCAATCTTCTTTGCGACTATTCTAGGCTCAAGCATCTCGTTCTTTACTTCTATCACGCTTATCTGCGGGTTCTCTATGCCGAACCTTCTTTTCATATTCTCTGTCAACGAGTCTATCGTCTCCCCTCCACGGCCTATTGCCTTTCCAGGGTTAGTAACATAAGCGGTTATCCTTGTTATCACCGGAGTTTTCTGTATCTCGACTCTTGAAAAGCCTGCCTTCGCCAGCTTCTTCTCCATATACTTGGAAATGTTGCTCTTTACAACAAGGTCGTCTATGAATTTCTTGTGCGTTATCATAAAATCATTTCAATTATTTCTCCAGTTTCCCTTCAGCATCATGCTTCGGCGCCTCTTTCTTAGCTGCAGCA
>DAHUYR010000005.1 GCA_027315135.1 Microcaldota archaeon | reverse complement strand
TATGGAGATGTTTTTGTTCCCGACTATTGATGCGAAATACCCTACGAGCAGAGTCAGTGCAACTGCAATGAATGTGTAAACGTACAGGCCAAAGAAAACGCCTGCATACAGTTCAGCGGCAGACAGGATGATGAATATAATGAAGCGGATCAAGGAGAACTTTCTTCCAAGGATCTTCTCAGCTTCCTTGTCCATAGAAGAGCTTATCAAGTATATTCGCCTGCCATCTGAATTCCTTGAAAGAAAATTAGCATAATAACTGTCCACGTACGGAGAGACGATGCATATCTCTTTGCCCTTCATTATCAGCGGCTCCACATACTTGTAGCTATCGCTTCCTGTTACCTTCTCATGCTCTTTATGCAGCGCCATGCCAAACATAATCCCTATTAAACTTAGCAGATTCATATTAAAATCAGTGTTGCGCATAACAGGCTGGTCGTATTTCTTGAGTCTGTCAGTATGGCGTTTTTGGGTCTGGTCTGTAAAGCACTGTGTGATAAGAGTTAATAGGTCTGCCGGGAGTAATTCCTTTCGGCACTGCCGTCCGTGTGTAGGTAATTTAAATTCACAGCTATGATTCATATTATGTCAAATTTTTTAGATGAGTTAAGGAGCAATAATCTTTTGTTTCCAGACTATGAGAATAGCAACTTGTCTGCCATGAAGGATATAGTGAACCATAGCTGCAAGGCAGCGCCTAAGGAGAAAACTGTAGTTTTGTTGGTAGATGGATTTGGTTATAACCTTGTAGATAACCTTTTGGCAGACCTGCCAAACTCTTTCTTAAAAGCAGCGAAGATAAACAAAACAAGCACCTTATTTCCATCAAGCACACCGTCGATATTGACGTCCCTGGAGTCTGGCATGACTCCGGCAGAACATGGGATAATAGGGTGGGACATATATCTGAAGGAATTCGGATCGGTAGTTACCCCTTATATGGATTCCCTTGCGTTTTCCAATGCCAAGCTCAGCGATGATGACATAGACATCAGAACCCTGTTTCCAAGTCCAAGTTTGTTAAATAAAGCTGCTAGCAATGGCGGGCTTACATTTTTATGCGATAAACATATCCGCAAGCCTTATGACATGACAAATTGGCACGTGGAGTCTTACACTATGCAATTAGAGATGTTAATAAAGTTAAGAGATAGGATAAACCGAAATGAAGATTCGTTAATATACGCATATTATCCTGCTATAGATTCTCTAGAACATACATACGGCCCTAATGCTGAAATAGTCAGGAAGAGCGTATCTTTGCTATTTTCCCAGATAGAAGAGCTAGTGGTTCCGGATTTAGAAAAGAACAATTATAATCTGGTGGTGAGCGCAGACCACGGATTGGTAAATTTCAGGCAGACTGTGATAGAAAGCGACAGTAAGGTAATGGATTATCTAAGCGGACCGATATGGGGTGATAAAAGAGTAGTGTACATGAACATATCCCCAGGTAAGGAAGAAGAAGCGGTAGAATACATGACCAATGAATACGGAGCAGATTTTATCATTCAGGATTCAGAATCGGTTATCGGTAGTGGCATCTTTGGCAAAACCGCTATAGATCCCAAGATCAGATATAGGTTTGGTACACACATGATGATTGCAAAGAACGACTCTGCCTTGGTTTACAAATACCCGAACGAAGAACCCGACAACAGAATACGCTTAGGTACACATTCAGGGCTCTCCAAAGACGAGATGGAAGTGCCGTTTATAGTGTATTGATGCCAAACATAATCCCTATTAAACTTAGCAGATTCATATTAAGATCAGTGTTGCACCATGACGAGTAGGGCTAACATAAAGAAGCTGAAAAAATTCCTTGTAACAGAGCGGATGCATGCTATAATGTATGCCCACCTTGCAAAGGAGGAGGATCATCCGAAGCACAAGCGCTTCCTGAATAAGCTTACCTCCGAGGAGAGAAAACATGAAGAGCTTCTCAGGACAATACTTTCTGATGAGGGAGTAAACGTCGATAAGTACGCACCGTCAGGAATAAAGATAGCGTTCTATAAAATAATCTCTGCAGTCTTCGGCGTTCCTTTCGGCATCGCAGTCATAGAAAGGGAGGAGGGCGAGACGATAAAGGATTACATAGCAATACTCAGCCAGATAAAAGAGAAAAAGAGCACAAACAAGCTAAGGACAATAATAAAGGATGAGGAGGCAGGGGAACAGGAACTCCAGGAGAACCTGAACGACTATTCAGAGCACTTTGAATACATAAAGTCAATTATCTTCGGATTAAACGACGGACTGGTAGAAATACTTGCAGTGGTTGCCGGCCTTGCGGTGGTTGCCACAAGCCCGTTTGTCGTAGTCGTAGGAGGCATAATCGTAGGCATATCAGGAACCCTTTCAATGGCCGGAGGCGCTTATCTCTCCTCAAAATCATACAATCTTGTAGAAGAAGAGAAGAAAGGCCAGAAGGCAGTAAACGTTCCTTTCAAGGATGCCGCATATACCGGCGCATTCTATTTCCTCGGCTCTCTTGCATCTGTCGCTCCGTTTGCATTTGGCATGAGCGGCTTTGCAGGCATACTTACTGCCATAATAACCGTCTCAATAGTGCTTGTGCTTGCATCTGCAGTAATAGGCATCATATCGAAGACAAGCATAAAAAGAAGAAGTCTGGAGATGCTGACAATCTCGTTAGGAGCAGCATTTGTCACAATAATACTGGGAATAATATTGAGGTCTTACGGGATTGCAATATAAAAGGATTATTTCCTCTTTGCGCCCTTTAGCGTGTTGATCTGCTCTACAGTCAGTGTTGTTACGACTCCTGCTATTATTATCTTGGTGGCTAATCCGATCATTTGAATCATGTTCATTGCTCATAGCTGCTATTTAATCCTTGCTATGGGTTCGGTAGAGAAACAGGCCATACTGCATTAGGAAATCAGCTGTTGTAAGTAAGGGCTATTATGCTTCCGGCAAAAGCAAGTACGAATCCAATCCCAAGCCCTCCAAAGTCTATGAGGCTGAGTATGGAGAGCACAACTGCGATCATTGACCATCTTCTGACCTCCCACGGCTCCTTCACGTTTGTCTTTATTGCGCAGAATGCTATCCCTACTGCGAACAGCATCCCCAATGCTCCTGATGGAGTGCCCAATACAGGAATGCCGAGTGCTGTTGAAAGCAGAGAGAGTGCAGGCGCAACATACTTCGGAAGAATGATCTGGAGTATGCCTCCCAGAAAAATGAACACGCTGCCTGCTGCCATCAAATAGTATGCAGCTGCGGGTCTTGCCCTAAGGGCTTGCTTTGCCATCTTAACAACAACCTAATCTCCTATTATCAATTTATAACTCTACGTCTCCACTATATTTGCGCTGGTGGCAGAATGAACTCAAACGGCATAGGCACTTATGTGTTTGCAATACTGGTTGTAATACTCATGGCAGGGATAATAGCGACTATGGTGCTCTTCCCAAACGGCTTTCAGGGAAGCGCTTCGCAGAAAACCATAACAGTAAGGGCTTCGGGAACGGTGCATGGATATCCTGAAGAAGGCATAATATCCCTAACAGTGAATGGCACGGGACAGACGCCGGAGATAGCGACAAGCAATCTCTCCCTGAGCGTCGCAAAGCTGAACTTCACGCTTCAAAAGTATGCCAATTCATCAAGCATAAGGACAACCTATTACTCCCTTTCAAAGATATATAATTCAAGCGCATATTCAGCAATAGAAGGCATAGAGGTAGACACCTCTTCTTCAAACGTAAGCGCGATTCTGGGCTCCGTCGCATCTATCAAAGGGATATCTGTAAACGGAGCTTCTGCCAAGCTCTCTGACAGCCAGTCAAGTATGCTGATAGACCGGGCTCTCGCAGCCGCAATGGCAAACGCAACATCTCAGGCAGAACTTCTTGCAAACAGCTCAGTGACCCCCATGAATATCAGCTCGACTTCATCATATGTATATCCGATATATGCAAGCGGTGCTTTCCCGGGAGTTGCTTTGGTGTCGCAGCAGCCGACATTCTTTGCAGGTACTCAGTCGGTAACGGAGCAGATAACAGTCGTGTTCAAGAGCAACTAATCTCGTACAGTATTGAATAGGCCTGATTTACCAGAATTAACATCTGGTTTAATTTTAGTAGGATTAAAATTGAATCATGGTTTAATGTTAGTGCGTCTTATTCAACTATTATCTCAAGGTCTCCAGTGTAGTTTGAATCCGGTGCCTTGACATAGATCTTCATTATATAACTGTCCTTTTTGTCAAGCGTTGTTGGAGCCATAGGGTCGGTTGACTCAACTGTAAATGGAGGCGTTACTTTTATCCTTGATATCTTGTCATTATACTGCAATATGTTGTACATCTGCAGCTCTGTCTTGAAGATCTGGCCTTTCTGCAGGGATAAGCGCATGCTTGAATTCTCCAGCGCTACTCTCTTATTTCCTTTTGAGATGACAATGGACCTTATGTTAAGACCTATGTTGTCTGCAGGCTCGTCGTTCATAGTTATGCTCATCGGGCCCTCGTAGTTTACGCTAGGGCCTTCAACCTTCAGCCTGAATACAGTCTTACCCATGAATGGGACCTCTGCCGGGAGCTGCGGGCTGGTGTCAAGAAGTTTGAAGGGCAGGCCTACCTTTATCTCTTTTATAGTCATGCTCGGGCCCTTAAGGTCGCTTGGGAGCAGATTAGAACCCATCTTGTTCTGGAAGGGTATGTTCAAATAGAATACCTGCTTCTCTGAAGTAATCCCAGGTATGCCGTGGACTGCCCCCATGAACCTGAGGCTTATGTTTGTAATAGTTACCTTATAGCCCTTTTTCTTTGAAAGGAAGGGTAGTTTTATCTGCATAGATACACGCTGCTTGGGCACATGCCGTTGCGCTTGATGAAAATGTATATCAAAATGTGCGCAACCAATTTATATTCTATTGCTCATGTTTATTTGATAATATGGTGAAAGAGGGTACAAAGGCGCCAGCCTTTAAGCTAAAGGGTTCTGATGGAAAGGAGCATTCTCTTAGTGAATTTAAGGGAAGGTATCTTGTTCTTTATTTTTATCCGAAGGATGACACTCCAGGATGCACTATAGAGGCAAAGGGCTTCAACAAGAAGCTTGATGAGATAAAGAAGAAAGGCGCAGAGATAGTTGGAGTGAGCAAGGATGATCTTAAGTCTCATGACAAGTTCTGCAATAAATACGGCCTTGAATTCCTGTTGCTGTCGGATCCTGATTCAAAAATGATAAAGGAGTATGGTGCATACGGGGACAGAGGCATCTTTGGGATGGGAACCCTGAGGAATACATATATAATAGATAAGAAGGGGAAGATAGCGAAGGTCTTTGAGAAGGTAAATCCTAAAGGGCATGAGGATGAGATCTTAGAGGCTCTTGACTCTTTGGAAGAGTAGTGCTCTGATGAGTAATGATAATTATAGGTTAGGGAGAGCCGTTGTCCCTAATCTGTACAAGCTCAGGATAGACGCAGATATGAAAAAGTTTACCTTCTCCGGGGAGGAGTCAATCTCTGCAAAGGCTACAGAGAGAAGCAACAGGATAGTGATGAATTCCTACAAGCTCAGGATAAAGGAAGCATATGTATTAAGCAGGAATTCGAGGATAGACGCAAAGCCTTTGACTGATGACAAGAAGCAGAGGCTCACCCTTGTGCTTGAGAAGAGCGTTATCGGTAGGATAGAGATAGTTATAAGGTTTGAGGGAAGGGCCGGAGAGAAGATGGTTGGGCTGTACAGGAGCGAGTATATGGATAAGGGAAAGAAGACCAACATACTCACCACACAGTTCGAATCCCTTTATGCAAGGCAGGCTTTCCCATGCTTTGACGAGCCGGAGCTTAAGGCAGCATTTGACCTCACGCTTAGCGCTGACAAAGAGTATAACTTAGTCTCGAACATGCCTGCAAAGAGCACAAGCGTCTCGAATGGCAGGAAGACCTCTGAATTCATGAGAACGCCGACAATGTCTACTTATCTCTTATATGTTGGAGTGCTGAAGCATGCTTCGACAAGCACGACATACAGAAATATCAGGATAAGCGTGCTCTCCGCGCCTGCATACAAGGATTACATGAAACTGCCGCTTGAATATACTGTGAAGGCACTGAGATATTATGAGGACTATTTCGGGATAAGGTACCCGCTACCTAAGCTTGACATAATAGCGATACCAGATTTTGCCGCATCGGCGATGGAGAATTGGGGAGCGATAACCTTCAGGGAGAAGACGCTTCTTGTCAAAGAAGACAGTCCGATAACTGAGAAGCAGTATACTGCCATGGTCATAGCACATGAGCTTGCACACCAGTGGTTCGGCGACCTTGTCACTATGAAGTGGTGGAATGATATATGGCTGAATGAGAGCTTTGCGGAGTTCATGGCGTACAAGTCAACGGCAGAGATATTTCCAGAATTCCATATGGATTTTAAGTCTCTGTTTGACGTTACGGATATAGGCCTGGTTGCAGATGAGATAGACAGCACCCACCCGATAGAGGCAGAGGTGAAGGATCCCATGGATATGGACAGGGCATTCGATAATGTAAGCTACAGAAAGGGAGGCAGTGTGCTTGGTATGATCGAGGATTATACAGGCAAGGAGACCTTCAGGAAGGGATTGCAGAAGTATCTGAAGAAGCACATGTACTCCAATACAGTAAGGGATGATTTGTGGGACGCGATAGGAGCTGTTGCCGGAAGCAAACTGCATGTGAAGACGGTCGCAGACGCATGGATAACACAGAAGGGCTACCCGTATGTGAAGGTAGGGAGCGATTTCAGTATAGAACAGGCGAGATTCATACTTGGCAGGCTACATAACAAGGACAGAACAGTATGGCCTATACCTGTTACATACGCATCGGGCTCGGGAAAGAATCTGAAGATGTTTTTTGATAAAAAGAAGACGGCAATAAAGAATGCGAGCGGCTGGATAAAGCTAAACTATGGGCAGAAGGGTTTCTACAGGGTCTTTTATGATAATAAAGAGTTGATGAGGCTTGGCAGGCTGGTTAAAGAAGGAAGACTTACATGGATTGATGGATGGGGACTGGCAAATGACCTTGGAGTGCTTGCCAGAACCGGAGACATAAAGGCTAAGGAATACGTAGATTTTGCTGAGCTGTTCAGGGACAGATGCGAATACCCAATGGCATATGCGATCATGTCTGATATGAGATGGATCTACAAAATGCTTCCTGAAGGCCATGCTCTTAGGACGAGAATAAATTCCATATGCATAGACTATGGCAAGTATCACCTTAACAGGCTCGGCTGGACCCATAAGAAGGGTGAGAGCAGCATAGACACCGAGATGAGAAGCGTGGCGATAGTCGTCGCAGGAGTTGCAGGAGATAAGACAACTGTGTCAAAAGCAAATAAGCTCTTTGAAGACTTCAAGAGCAGGAATAAGGAAATAGAATCCGATATAAGAAAGGCAGTATTTGAGATAGCGGCAAGAAGCGGAAATGAAAAGACCTATGTATGGTTCAAGAATAAGTACAACAAGGAAAAGGATCCTGCAAGAAAAGGAGAGTATCTGAACTGCCTCGCTTCGTTCATGGATAAAAATATTCTTAAAAAAGCGCTTGATTTCAGCATGTCAAATGAGGTGCGAGATCAGGATAAGTTCAAGATACCGGCGCTTGCTGCAGGAAATCCAATCGGCAGATTACTGATATGGGACTGGACCAAGAAGAACTGGAGGACAATTCTTGAAAAATTTGAGATTGGAAACCGCATGCCTGCAAAATACCTTGCTAATCTTGAATGGATATCAGATAAGAAGACAGAGAAGGATATTGAAAGGTTCTTTGCTAAGAAAGGTAATTTCAGAAGGGACATAAAACCCGCGTTTGACGAGAGTATGGAAAGGATAGATGCAAACCTGAAGTTCCTTAAGGCAAATATCTGAACGCTTCAGCTGAAGGACTTTGCAATTACTATTTCCCATTATGCAATCATAGCATTTGGGGCTTCTTGTTGAGACTTTAGCTCAGTTTATAGTCTGGTTGCGCAGCAAAGCAACCGATGCCAACATTATCTTCGGCTACTCTCCCCACATCTCTGCCTTTATCTCCCTGTCAGGCACGCCCATCTTGATAAGGTCGTCCTTCAAAGCCTGCACGAATGCTGGAGGTCCGCAGATGTAAGTTGTCCTGCTGATAAAGTCAGGGACAAATTTCTTTATCATGTCGCCGTTGACTCTGCCTGTCTGACCTGTCCAGCCATCCCCTTCTGCAGGCCTTGTAACAGTCACATGAGTCTTCAGATCCATTGAGGTGCCGAATTTGTCAAGCTCTTCCTTCTCTATTATATCATAAGGATATTTCACGCTGTATATCATTGAGCAGTCGAGCTTCTTGCCTGCGCTTTCAGCCTGCCTTAGCATCGAGAAGAATGGAGCTACGCCTGTGCCTCCTGCAAGGAAGAGGAATTTCTCTCCTGCAGACATGTCGAACTGGAACTGACCGTAAGGCGCAGATATATAGTATACGTCATTTACCTTGGCATCTGCGAGCTTCGATGTCAGTTGCCCGTTTATCATTGCTATGAAAAACTCAAAATAATCTGACGGCGGCGCATTTGCTATGGAAAACGCCCTGCTTATAGACTTACCAGTGGCAGGGTCTTTGTATGTGAGCATGGCGAACATTCCTGGTATGAAGTGGATATTCGTCTTTTCCTTTGATTCGAACCTGAATGTAGTGACATCTCTCGTCGATTTTTCTATGCTTGTCAGTACATATGGTTTGTTGATTACAACTGGCTTTAGCACGACCATAATCTCACATTTGACTGTTGCAGATCAAGATTTGGAGTTTGTTATGGACTCTACCATCTTCTCGTATTTTTCTATGGCCTTGATCATCTCCTTTAATTTTGGATTTATGTTGTATCCAAGGTCATATCCCCGCTCGGTACGTATGTGCGTAGGTTGGAGAACGTTAAGATCCATAGAAAGGCTTCTCAGCGTTATTATCAGGGTTTTTCTTGTAAACTTCTTTCCCAGAAGAACATACAGCTCCCTGGTGGTCCTTGGGGATTTTACCAGAAGCAGTTTCAAAACAGCGTAATTCGGTTTTGACATCAGTTTTCTTACTGCCCAAATGCTATCATTATCCCTCTCTTTCTTTGGCATAAATATCACCTACAAGAAGTAATCTCGGATAACTTATATAAATACATACCAGCATGCCCTTTTTTATTGCCAGATGCACAGTTATACCATTTCTTTTACCATGATATAGAAACATATATTAAGGTAAATAGTATACATACAGCATATGGAGATTTCACTTAGCAGGATAATGAAAACAGTCAGGCAGAATGCAGGCAGTTTGCAGGCCGTGCAGCTTGTGAATATGTTCATGCCTTCTGTAAACAGTGTTGAACGTTCGGAGATTGAGATTGACGTTGAGGTGCGGAAGCTCATCGCAATGGCGCTGCTCGCAGGTATGAATGTTGCAATAGAGAAAGTAGAGGAATCAGTTGAGGCAGAATCTGTCGCTGGGAGAATTGCGGGAATTGCGCCGCAGTTCCAGAAGATCGGTGTTGTTTCCAGGAGATTAGGTATTATGGAAAGCGCTTTTGCGATAAAGTATTTGAAGGGCAAACATGATTTTGCATGCGTTTCCGAGAGTATTGCATTGGAGTATGGGGCAGATACGCTAGTATGTCCGTTCTCAGGGATAGACATGCGCAGGATAATGAATTTCTGCAGGACGAGGACAAACTACATCGTAGTACTGAATAAGAAACTTGATTCGCTCCTCAGGAGCAAGAGTATTGAGGGGATAAATTCCATTGATATGCTAATAGTTCCGGATGGAGACGGATTTGTAATGCATGAACTGAAGTGGCTCAGCAGGGCTGAAACCGAACAGGGCATGGATATTCATGGTGAGGATGTGCTTGAAATGCGCAGGATAGGCACTAATAGGAATGTTGAATGTGATCCTGAAAAGACCAAATTTGTGCATAAATATTCCAGAATAAGGGGCGAGAGTGTACATGCGGTCTGGAGCTGTTTTGCGTAAGACAGCCGATAATTTAAATACCTATAAAAACCCTTGTCCCGCATAGATATAACTGAGTTATATGGATGATTTTCTGGTTGATTATGAGAAGGCAGACAAGGAGGTAATCCCGGCAGCACGCCTGTTCATAGCGACAGCCCTTAAAAAAAGGTACAACATGACAGAACAGGAGATTGCAGACAGGCTAGGGGTTGCGCAGGCAGCTGTCAGCAAGTACCTGAACGGCAAGAGCTCCGTAAAGATAGCCGAGATAAAGGATAGAGTGATGAAGGATGAACGGTTCAACTATTACATAGAAAAGATACATGAAAGCAAGGGACACTATGTTGAGCTGTGCATATGCACGATATGCAAGACGCTTATGCAAGCGAACTGCAGGTTCTCATATGCAGACAAGATTGCAAAGGGCTGAATATGTCAAATGAAGGCTTGGAAGAGATAGTAGAAAGACTGGATTATAACGAAGCATACGGATTCAGCGAAAAGAATGTACAGTATGAGGAATTTGAGAAGGGCCTCTCTGAAAATGTCGTAAGGAAGATATCTGCTATGAAGAGTGAGCCGGAATGGATGCTCCAGAAGAGGCTGACTGGATACAAGATATTTGAATCTAAGCCGATGCCAAAATGGGGCGCAGACCTTAGCAAGATAGACTTCAGCGATTTCTATTATTACGTTAAGCCAAAGGGCAAGGAGTCGTCCAGGTGGGAGGATGTCCCTGAGGACATAAAGAATACCTTCGACAAGCTAGGAGTTCCAGAAGCTGAGAGAAAGTTCTTTTCAGGGGCAGAAGCACAGTTCGACAGCGGAGTAGTCTATTCTCACATAAACGAGGAGCTTGACAAGCTTGGGATAATATTCACAGACACTGACAATGCAGTGAAGAAGTATCCTGAGCTGATGCAGAAGTATTTCGGCACGATTATACCTCCGACAGACAATAAATTTGCTGCTCTCAACACCGCAACATGGTCAGGTGGGACATTCATATATGTGCCGAAGGGCGTGAAGGTTCCAATGCCGCTAAATGCTTATTTCAGGATAAATGCGCAAAAGTCAGGGCAGTTTGAACGCACATTGATAATAGCGGATGAAGGTTCTGATGTGACATATATAGAGGGTTGCACAGCGCCCGTTTACGCCGTAGATTCGCTGCACTCCGCAGTTGTGGAGATGGTTGCGATGAAGGGAGCGCACATAAGATATGTGACTATACAGAACTGGTCGAAGAATGTGTACAATCTTGTTACACAGAGGGCGCATGCGGAGAAGGATGCAAGAGTCGAATGGATTGACGCGAATATAGGCAGCAAGGTAAACATGAAGTATCCATCGATATTCCTTAAGGGCGATGGAGCGAAAGGAGAGGTCCTCTCGATAGCGATAGCAGGAGAAGGGCAGGTGCAGGATTCCGGGGGCAAAATAATACACATTGCGCCAAACACCACCTCTAAGATAATATCGAAGAGCGTTTCAAAAGGAAGCGGTGTTTCGACTTTCAGAGGGCAGATACGCGTCATGAAGAGCGCGGCAAACGTCAAATCTCATGTCTCGTGCGATGCCCTGCTTCTGGATTCCGAGGCGAAGACAAACACCTTCCCTTACAATAACATAGAAAGAAACGATGCGATGATAAGCCATGAGGCAAAGGTCGGGAAGATAAGCAATGATGAGATATTCTATTTGATGTCTAGAGGAGTTAGCGAGGATGATGCGGTGGCGATGATTGTCCTTGGCTTCCTTGATGACCTTACGAAGGTACTTCCTATGGAGTACTCCCTAGAGCTTAAGAGACTGATAAAGCTGGACACGAGCAAAGGAGTAGGCTAAAGGTGTTTTTCTGAAGTATGATGAATTTGCAAAAAACGCACATAGTTATTATGCCAAGATGCCTGACGAGACAAATGAACTCTACAGCAGGAACAGCATAAAGCTCGAATATCCCGAAAGCATTGAAGAAGGACCGTCAGTCATGGAGCATGCCTTAGAGATTGAGAGGCATGCAGATTCAAAATTTGATGTGATAATCTCCAATACAGGAGTTACGAGCAAAAACAGGCTCGTAAGCGCGTTCACTCCGGAGAATTTTCCTGAAGAGCGGCTCTCCAAGAAGATGACAAACGGGAGCGAAGACAGGATCTCGGCTTACATAAATGCAAACTCAAGGCAGATCATAAGCATTGATCTGAAGGAGAAGGAAAGTGCAAGGATAAACATGCTAGTCATCGGTTCTGCGCATCTGCCGTTCCAAGTGCTTGTGAACTGCGCGCCTGGCTCGAAGCTCAGCCTGTTCGAATATTACTGCTCTGCAAAAGATGACAGGTACTATACTGCGCCTCTGCATGAATTCAGCATCGCAAGGGATTCTAATGTTGAATTCAGCATGATCAATAACAAGACAAGCGGCTCCAATTTCATGGGATTCTCAAAGGCAAAAGTTTTCTCAGGAGCTTCTCTAAGCGCAAACCATGTTTATATCGGTTCATCTACCACCAAGGTCAAATGCGACTTTTATGCGGCAGAGGAGAAAAGCAGCATATATGCAAAGGAGATCGTCGTTGGATCTGCCAATCAGAGATTTGACCTGAACACCTTCATTACAAATGCAAATCCAAACACATACGCAAAGCTTGAGAGCGGCGCAGTGCTTGATGGCAGCTCGCTATGCATGCTGAAAGGCTATGCAAAGGTGGAGAAGCTTGCAAAGGGTGCGAAATCTAGAATTGAAGAGCATGGAATACTTCTTAGCGAATCTGCGCACATAGATGCGCTTCCAGATATGGCAATCGACTATGGTGAGGGAGTTTCTGCAACGCACTCAGCAGCCACAGCCCCGATAGACAAGGATGCTCTCTTCTATATAATGTCAAGAGGGATAGACGGCTCTGAGAGCAAGAGGCTGTTTGTCGGTGCATTCATGTCCAAATATCTTTCAGGAATGACCAATGCACTGGCAAGGGAGCTTGCAACCTCTCTACTGCTTACGAAAGCAGAAACAGGAATCTTTGGAGAGCTTCCGAAGATAAGCATGAAGGATGTATGGACTGTAGAAGTGTGATATTATGAAGTTGGAGATAAAAGATGTTTTTATAGAGATTGGCGGAAACAAGGTTGTCAAGGGCACAAGCCTTAACGTTGGCAGCGGAGAGCTCCATGTTATAATGGGGCCTAATGGATGCGGCAAGAGCAGCCTTGCAAAGGGCATTATGGGACACCCGGATTACAAGATAGTCGCAGGCAGCGTGAATTTGGATGGAAAGGATCTGAATGGCCTTCCGGCAAATGAACGCGCAAGGCTTGGGCTCTTCATGCAGTTCCAGGAACCTATAGAGATAGAGGGCCTTGGCATACTTAATTTCCTAAACGCTGCAAGAAATTCCCTGAAGAGAGATTCTAAGAGCGTCCGTGAGTTCATGAATGAGGTGAAGGAGAGGTCTGCAGACCTTAAGCTGAAGGAGGAGCTTGTTGGCAGGTCTCTTAATGCAGGATTCTCCGGAGGGGAGAAGAAGAAGGTAGAGATCCTTCAGATGCAAATACTTAAGCCAGGAATAGCGATACTTGACGAGCCTGATTCAGGCCTTGACGTTGATGCGGTGAGGGTCGTTGCGGACAACATAAGAAAATTTATGGAAAGTACCGGAGCTGGTGTCATACTGATAACCCATTACAGCAGGATCCTCGAGTATCTTGACCCTGACCATATACATATAATGAAGGATGGCAGAATAATGATGGAAGGTGGCAAGGAGCTTGTCCAAAAGATAGAAAAGGAGGGATATGAAGGAGGTGTTTGAATGCTGGATGCGAACAGGATAATTGAGGACTTTCCGATACTGTCAGAAAAAAGTGACGGCAAGAGACTGGTTTATCTTGACAGCGCAGCAACATCGCAGAAGCCGCAGCAGGTTATTGACAAGGTCTCGGATTACTATAAAGAGTACAATGCAAACATCCACAGAGGACTTTACAAGATATCGGTAAGAGCCACCGACGAGTACATAAGGTCGAAGGAACTTGTGGCAAGGATGATAAATGCGGATTCTTACAGGAGCATAATTTATACAAGGAATACTACCGAGTCCATAAACCTGCTGGCTCTCTCATGGGCAGGGAGGAAGCTGAGGGGCGGAGACGGAATACTGCTTACAGAGATGGAGCATCACAGCAACATAGTCCCTTGGCAGATGCTCAAGGAGAGGAAGAGCACTGTTATAGATTATATTGTCATGGATGAGAAGAAGAGATTCCTTGACATGGAGGACTTTGAGATGAAGCTTGAGGCAAAGCCAAAGATAGTCTCGTTTACAGCTGTTTCCAATGTACTTGGCACAGTGACAGAGATGGAAAAGATGACAAAGATGGCACATGATGCCGGCGCGTTGGTGATAATAGACGGGGCGCAGGCTGTTCCGCACATGCCAATTGACGTCAAGAAGATCGACTGCGACTTCATGGCATTCTCCAGCCACAAGATGCTCGGGCCTGCAGGCATAGGCGTGCTTTACGGCAAGGAAGAACTCCTTGAGCAGATGGAGCCGCTCTTGGGTGGTGGCGACATGATAAAGAGCGTGGATTTCGACTCGTGCACCTATAATGAACTTCCATGGAAGTTTGAATCAGGCACGTCGAACATTGAAGGAGGCATAGGTTTTGGAGCTGCCATCGAGTATCTAAACAGAATAGGAATGCAGAATGTGAGAGAGCACGAAAAGGAGATTACCGCTTATGCGATAAAGAAGCTGCATGAAGTGGGTGTTATTGTTTATGGGCCTCTTGATGACCAGATAGACAGGAGAGGCGGAACTGTATCCTTCAAGGTAAGCGGAGCGCATCCTCACGACGTAGCCCAGATATTCGACAGCGAGAACATAGCGATACGTGCAGGTCACCACTGTGCAATGCCACTTGTAAACCAGGTGCTCAACGAGGATTCCGTCTCAAGGATGAGTTTCTACATATACAACAAAAAGGAGGACGTAGATTCTGCAATAGATGCCCTTGCAAAAGTAAAAAAAGTGCTCAAGATACACTAATCAGTCGCGCTTCTTCAGAGCAATAGCAGTTATGTCTTCGAAGAATATATGCTTTGTCTTGGAGTCGGTAACCTCGAGTCCTACATCCTTTATGAAATGCGCGAGGCCATCCATGTCTGCAAACGAACTTGCCACAGTTATTATTGTGCCTTTCTTGTTCAGGTGCAGCAGCGCTTGATCTATAAAAAGTTTAGTGGTCTCTGTTCCCGTGGGACCTCCACTCCACTCATTCTTTCCAGATCTTACTTCGTCGTCTTCAGGCAGATATGGTGGATTGAATATAATTATGTCAAAATTTCCTTCCGCATTTTCAAACAGGTCGCTTTTCCTGAATGAGCATTTTCCCATAACCCCATTCAGCTTTGCATTTTCTTTCGCGCACTCCAAAGCATCTTCGGATATGTCTGACATTAAGACGTTTGTGACTCTTCCATCAAGCGCGGCGAGTATGCCCAATGCGCCGGTGCCGGTGCCGATGTCTGCAACTACAAGACCTTTTCCATTTATGGCTCTGATTAGAATATCTGCAGCTAGTAGAGTATCTTCTGCTGGCGCATAGACCTCTTTCCCTGCATTTATTCTCGCCCCATTTACTTCATACATGTCTCACACGGATTAGAATGTATAATACGGAATATTTGACTGTGATATGCAAGTTATTTCTCCGGAATGGCAGTTTCCTGCATCGGCTTGTAGTAGACAAACACACCTACAGTAAAGATTATGTTTGTCAGAAGAATAACCATGAATATCGCATCGGTAAATCCTTGTATGTATATGCCTGCAGTCAGCACGTATATAGCTATTATTGCCGGGGATAGTCCTCGGGCTATGTTGAAGTAAGCTATCTTCTTCTCTATATTCTGCGTCTCGGGATCCTTTGAGAATACCTTTTTCAAGATAGGCATCGCTATTACCCTTGATAGAATTATGATAGCAGTTGTTGCTACTGTTGCGATTATCACAACAGAGGAAATATTCAATATGTTGAACAGCATTCCCAAATATACAAAGAAGAAGGTGCTGACAAAGAACACTATCTCACGCTGGTACTCACGCGTATGTTCGACATACTCACTAATGGAGAAGTACTTCTGGACAAAGGTTGCTTTCTCACCCTCTTTCGGCATGTTTACCAAACCGACATTTGCAAACACTATGCCAAAGATGAACACAGCTATCGCAGTATTTAGTCCGAGTTGCACTGAGACCCCATAAGTAGCTATCACCATTGCAATGGTTAGCATCCAGCTGTAGTTTTTGCTTGATTCGTAGAATCTGTTTAGTATGTATAGCCAGAAGAGCGCAGATACCACTCCTATGGACGCTGCACCCATCAGCTCAGTGAATATCACAGGCCCTATCGAGCTCGTTACCTGCACTCCTGAAGAGAAGAATATGCTCAGGAGCACAAGGGGCACGACAAGCTCCAGTATGTCTGAGAACACGCCTTCGTATGATATGAACATTCGGAGATTCTCAGGGGCTTTTATGCTTCTTGCAAGAGTAGGCGCAGTTATGGCACTCGGACCAGATATGGCAAAACTGAATATGAATGATGCTATCAGGCTCCAGCCCATCACATAATACATGAATATGCCCACTGCGAATCCTATTATGAGTTGTGTAAGAATGACAAATGTTGAGGATGCGATTATGAGCTTCCCAAGCGCCTTGATGCGCATGTTCATCCCTACCTCAAACAGGACGAATGCGACGGCTATAGCAGTTATGTAAGGGTTAAGTTGGCTTATTACGCTGCCTGATCCCGTATTTACCAGGTTAAGCACAGGACCTATGAGCAGGCCAATTAGAATTAGAGGTAGAACGCTAGTTATCTTTATCTTATCGAAAAGCGCATTTATGGCAAACCCTAGGAAGGATATACCAGCGACAAATATGAATACAAGCCCTATTGCAAACATGATAATCTCAGTGCATTCCCAATAATATATTATGGCTATATACACAACTTAATAAATAACTTATGCAGAGTTTGAGTTGGCGTCGTGTTTGCCTAAGCGCAGTAGTAATCTTTTAATATCTTGTCTGTAGTAGAGTTATGTTTAAAGGTGCAGTAATATGTCAAGTATATTAAACAATAGAATAGGGATGGCCTTCGGGCTTACGGTGCTTATGATTATGGCAATGCCATACGTAGTGCATGCAACTATTGGAGGCGGTGGAAATGTCACTAACACCACTTCTACAACAACGTTGAGCACTTCTACAGTTCCGAGCACAACCACTTCGGTGTCCACAAGCACTTCTACATCAACGTCAACTAGCACTTCAACATCAACTAGCACGTCTACATCATCAACATCTTCAAGCACATCTTTAAGTACATCAGTGCCTACATCGACAACTTCTTCATCTACATCATCCATTTCATCAAGCACATCCATACTTACATCTACACTTCCACCTACTTCATCGTCCAGTTCATCAAGCAGCTCGTCGACCTCGTCCGTATCTACTTCGGTCAACACCACTGCACCAACGACAACTGTGCAGCAGTGCAGCAACAGCACATACAATAACACAGATAATGAACATCAGTGGTCATGGGGTTGGAATTATTGGAATAATTGGAATAGTGATTCATGGACGAACAATCCAACAGGGAACTACTCTACATGGAATAATGGCATGTGGAATCAAGGTTTTTCATTATGGACAGTTTCAGCTCCTTTAATGTGGTATGAATATGCAAACAACAACTCGTTGTGGGGTTATAATCACCACCAGAGCAATGGCTGTGACAACAATGGTGACTACCAGGGAGATTATGAGGCAGGATATCACAGTCAGCAATGGAATGGAACAGGCGGCAACGGAGATGACCAAAACAACGTAGGCTGCTGCACAGGAGTAAATGGTTCTAACCAGACAGAACAGGATAATCAGACTTGGTCAGCATCATAATACCAGCATATTTGAGTTTATTTGAGAATTTGCTAACGCAGCGCTTCCGCTGCGTCTCTTCTTTATTTTAAATGCAAGCAATAGGCATGCCATTTGGCATTTTATTTCTTGTTGGTCTTTGCGCCCCACCAGGCCATTCTCTCAAAAAAGCCCTTTCTCTTTGATTTTGTTGTGGAGTTGTCAACATCGCCTGCTTTAAGACCGTACACTCTCGCTATCTGATCGATAGCCATTGCAAAAGGCGAGCCTCTATCTATCAAGTATACTGGCTTTTGCTTTGACAGGCTCTCCGGCACAATCTTATCTTCAGGAACCATAACGAATGCCACATCGCCGAACATCTTTTCAGTATCCTCTTTTGATAGTTCGAATTTACTGTATCCAGCTCTGTTAATTACCAATCTGCGCGGAACCTTCAGCTTCTCGCAATATGATGCAAGCTTTGAGCTGCTTGCTATTGATGGAGAGTCTGGAGTTGCAACTATTACAACATCATTCAGGTACCTAGCTATCGAACTAGGAAACATTCCCGGCTTTGTATCTAGTATTATAAAGTCGTAATTTTGCTTTACAAGCTGCGAGTAAAATTTTACTAGCTGATCTGGTTTGAATGTTACAGCATCATCTGCAGGGGAGCCCAGTATTATTGATAGGTCGATGTTTTGGTATACGAACAGCGAGTCCTCGATTTCTGCCTTACCCGCAACTATCTCCTTGAAACCATTACCGACACCCTGTATCCCAAGGTGCTCCATTACGCTGAAGGAATCAACATCAGTATCAACAAGCAGAACTCTGTAATCCTGATATATCAATGCTGCCGCAAGATTTATCGCGATTGTTGTTTTGCCGACACCGCCTTTTTGCGATGCTACCATTATGACAAATGGTTTCTTGTCCATGTAACCACTAATAGATTTCTAATAAACATTATAAACATATGCGTGCCGCTGAGGCATATGTAAATGACCGTTATCTGTTTTGCCGTCCTGCTGCGCTTCTGCGCCTGCTACTCGGAGCAGAACCTTTCCTTGCCCCGCGCCTCTTCTTCGCAGTAGTTCTTGAAGTAGTCTTTACAGCGGTTCTTGAAGCAGCCTTTGTAGTATGCCTCGTAGCTTTCTTTGCATGCTGAGCCTTCTTCCTGACTGCAACCTTTCCTGCTCTGGAACTTGATGCAGAAGCCCTGCCTGTTCCTCTGGCAACTGCTCTTGCTGCCCTCCTTGAAGGCTTTGGCATCCTATTCTTCATGTAAAGCGCTCCACCGATTATTATGATTATGATTATGGCTGCAAACGCATAGAGCGCATAATCGGGCTCAGGGTTTACTGCATTTATAGATATTATCTTTGCTACGCCGACCTGCACTACTGCACCTCCAGGGTTCGTGTTGTTTGTGACTGTGACAATCTGAGGTATGGCTTCCCAGGATAACCCACCGGTGTTGTTCTTTGCAGGCATATACACTGTTATGTTGAGCACCTGGTTCTGCCTTGGCTGCAATGTTCCTGTTGAGGGAGTGATAATCATTATCGGTGCTGTCCTGTTATTCGCAGACAGGCCTGCAACTTTGTTTATCGTTATTGAAGGAGCTATCACATTGTATGTTACAGGGGAATTGCCCGAATTAAATATCGTCCATTGGTCCAAAGTCTCTGACTGACCAAGCGTCACGTTGAATACAATGTGGCCTGCAAACTCTCCAAGCTGTGCATGAGGCGTGTTAAATAGCATATAGAATAGGAGCAATGAAAGAATTGGAAACAGGCTCTTTGTTCTACGCATCTAAAGCAACTTCATCAGCAGCTTGTTGAGATTGTTATAGTCTGCGAATAGGTTCCAGCTGCCTGTGATACCGGCACATTGACTCCGAAGTATATGCTGTTTGATGCACCTGAATTTGTTACTATCTTTGTATCGACAGCACTGCCTGTGAGCTGTGTGCCGATGTTTGCGCCTGATGTTGCAGACCATAAGGTGTTAGTTACCCCGAAGGTATTTGCGCCTGCAACCCACGAAGTGCCTGAGACAAGGACATTTGATGCAGCGTTGCCAAAGTTTGTAACAGTGACGACGTTTGCAGTATTTGCAAAACCTCCTGGCTGTGTGATTGGGAAGGTAATTGCTGTATTAGAGACGTCAGGTATGCAAGTATTTGGAACAGAAAGACTTGCAGCAATAGTATTGCTCGATCCAGTTGCAAAACTGAGTGCAGGACTGAACCCTAATATGTCTACTACAAGCATAATCGCGATAGCAGTTATAACCTGCTTTGTATTTACCATACAACGTCACCTTTGACTTTAATTCCATAGATAAGTATTTAAATATACGTAGATGTCGGAAGAAGAACTAGAACCTTGAAGGGATTTTGAGAGTATGTGCATAAATTATTGTTTAATAAGGCTCAGCAGCTTGTTGAGATTGTTATAGTCTGCGAATAGGTTCCAGCTGCCTGTGATACCGGCACATTGACTCCGAAGTATATGCTGTTTGATGCACCTGAATTTGTTACTATCCTTGTATCGACAGCACTGCCTGTAAGCTGTGTGCCGATGTTTGCGCCTGATGTTGCAGACCATAAGGTGTTAGTTACCCCGAAGTTGTTTGCGCCTGCAACCCACGAAGTGCCTGAGACAAGGACATTTGATGCAGCGTTGCCGCCGTTAGTTATAGTTACAGTGTTTGAAGTTGGTGAAAAGCTTCCGGGCTGAGTGCTAGGAAAATCTATCAATGTATTTGAAACTTCTGGTATGCAGGTTGTTGCCCCAATTGCCTGCGTGAAGGAGATGCTAACAGTATTTGCCGTGTACGCGCTGCCGCTTGCCGGGCTTGGAACATACGTGTTTCCACTTACTATAACATTTGGAATAGAATAGGTATATTGCCCAGGGGACTCTGAAAAGAAGATAGTGTTTGCAACTATCGCATTCTGAGAAACACCGTCGTATGTGGTGCTCCACGCCTCGCCGCTAATAGGCAGGCCTGTTTCGGTGAAGATAGAAACGCCATTGATAGGACCGGATGATGCCGTGGGCATTATACCGTTTGGAGGGTACGCCCTTAGTATAAAGCCATTCCAGTATGTAATATCTGTTGAACCTGCAGCGTCTCCAACAAGACCTATGTAATTGCCATCATTGCTCGCAGTATAGATGTTGGTGGGATTCGAACCGTAAACGCCGATAAGAGTATCTGAATTGTTAAAATAGCCTGTGACAGAGCTCCCAGCTATCGCCACATCAATCTTAAGCCAGGTGTTACATGTCGGACCGCTGTCCGGAGGCGGACCCCAGGACGTCCACGAAGTAGTGGCAGCAAGGCCGTACCACCCACCTCCACATCCTACTCTCACCATCTGGCCACCGCCCAAAGAGTTATCAAGGAAGAAAACATCACCCAGCGACGTAGTATATGTCCAATATGTGAGTATCACGTTGAACCCGAATGCTGGAATCTGAGTGTAAAGATAGTCTCCATTAGCACCGTTCGCAGTCAGAGCATTGGTAGTCTGGAGGTACGATCCTGAAGGCGCACTTGTAGTCTGGCCGGCTGTGCCAGCTACTGTCCATCCGGAGGTGGAGGCAGGATATGGATTATAATACAGGAAGACATTGTTGCCGTTGTCGTATTGGCCGTATGTTCCTGAGAGCTGAGGAGCCTCTCCAGTATTAGCTGTGCTGAACAGGTTGGTGCCGGTAGAGACAAAACCCATATATGCTTCTACAGTAGAACTTGCTGGAATAGTGTATGCTGATGGCGCATTGTCGAGCAGAGAATTAGTCAGTGCAAGCCAATATACTGTATTCGTTGCAGTGTTGCTGTTGCTGCTCTCCAACCACGAAGGTATCACATTGCCAGTATAATTGAAAAATTCTATGTTGTCAAGGTTGGCTGCTTCGTAGCTCTGATACGCTATGCTGTTGATAGTAGCCATCTGCTGGAATGGAGATGGGGCAGCGCTAGATTGGGTATTCTGCAGCGGCACACATGCGTAGTACTCAACCCCTGAAGGTACAGCGTGTGGGGTTTGGCAGTTTATGTTAAGAGTCTCTGTATTAGATATACCAGTCACAGTGTCTTCAGCCTTAACCGTATATATGCCGACCAACAGTGTGTTAGCGTTGAAATTGACTGTGCCGGTTGCAGGGCCGGCCTCGACGACTCCGTTGACCAGTATCTCTACATTGTCAGTATTTGGGTTGCTGGAGGCGCTGATCAGATCACTCTGGCCAACCAGTATGGAATTCTGCTGCATGGTGAGCGATGGAGAATAACCGATGACAAGAGCTCCGGAGACCTGCTTGCCTGACGCAGTGTCTAGAGCATTTACAGTGTACGTGCCAATAGTGAGCACGTTGGCATTGTATGTTACTGTGCCGGTTGTAGGGCCGGCATCGACGACACCGTTGACCAGTATCTCTACATTGTCGGTGTTCGGATTGCTGGAGGCGCTGATCACATCGCTCTGACCCTGTGTAAGGGGATTTGTAGGTATAGTCAGTGTTGGGTTATTTGTTGAGACAACCGAACCAAAACTTGCTGTTGGCGCGATTCCGTTTGGCGGATACGCGCGGATTATTATGCTGTCCCAGTAGGTTAAGTAAGATGAGCCTAGACCGTCTCCAACAAGGCCTATATAATTGCCACTGTTACTCACAGTTTGGGAATTAGTGAATGTCCCTAAGGCAGCCAGACTGAGAGCGCTTGAGCCTATGTAAGCTTTTGCTGTAGAAGCTGCAAGGACAATGTTGTATTTATACCATATATTACGGGCTTCGGAGGTACCTCCTGATGGGGCAGACCATGATGTCCAGCTGGCAGTGGTAGCTAGACCAGAATAATCAGTACCGCCTCTGCCATCGAGCCTTACCATCTGGCCCGCTCCGCCGGAGTTTGTCAGGAAGAATAGGTTGCCGAGTCCTGTTGTGTACACATTAAAGCTTATTATCTGGTTTGTACTCAAGCCAGAGACTGTTGAATACATATAGTCACCGTTTGCACTGTTCGCATAGAGTGCATTCGTCGTCTCAAAGTGACTGCCTACAGGGGCGGAAGCAGTCTGGCCGGCTGTACCATGGATAGTCCAACCTGTAGTGGAGCTGGGATTAACGTTGTAGTACTCGAAGACGCTTGCGCCATTATCGTACTGCGCATACGTACCGCTGAGCTGCGGAGCCTCGCCTGTTGTAATCCCATCCATGAGGTTAGTTGATGTACTGGCGAAGCCCATGTATAATGTATTTGAACTGGATGCTGGCAGAAAATTGCCAGGTATCTTGAGCCAGTAGACAGTGTTCTGTGAGTTGTAGAGGTTGGCCGTCTGTGCGGAATTGAGCACGTTCCCCTCCAACCATGAGGGTATTAACGTGCCGTCAGCGTAGAAGAACTCTATGTTGCCAAGGTTGCTCGCTTCATAACTTTGGTAGGCTAAGCTGTTGACCGTGACATTTAGCTGGTATGGATTCGGCACACCAACGCTCTGACTGTTCGTAAATGTTATCGGCACGTAGTCGATTATTCCTGCAGGTGCAGAAACTGGATCGGTATATTGTGCAGTATAGTTAGAGTTGCCGGCACTGCCTGCAGTTATCTCAACGCTGTCCGAGATGCTGATCCTGAAATTCTCGCTCACGTTGAGGCTGTTTGATGTTACAGTTGTAAGTGGTATCAACTTCGTGCCATTTGTCAGATCAGATATTGAGAAATTGAATGGAGCTGTCTGGTTGCCTATGAGGCTTGCCTTGAATGTAACATTGAGAGGATACCATGTCTGATTTGTGAGCCCATAATGACCTTCATACACAGGCACGTGTATTACCGCCGGTGTTGTCGCGTTAGTGCATATTGGAGAGGCAGCTAAATTTACATATATGCACGCAGACGGAGATGCCTTCTTTATGTTTGCGTGGACGAAATTTATGGTACCGTTCTGAAGCAGTACGGCATATCTTAGGCTGCTGCCTGCAGGAAAATACTTCAGGTTAGATGAGTTCCTTATGCTGCCGTAGTCTATAGACGTGGAGGAATTAGATACGGAGATGTTACTCTCTGGCTGCGCAGGCTGCAATGCACCTAGGTTGCTAATCTGCGACCGCAGTGAGGTTCCATGCGAAGACACTTCCGAAGTTATAGTGCGTATCATAGTGTTGTTCAACGGGACGACAATGGCAGAGCCGTTGCTCACACCTAGATTCCCGAATACACGCATCTCATATTCGTATTCGCTAGCGTTGAGCGTTCTGGTGGAATTGGAGTTCACAACCAGAGTATTCTGGGGCACAATAGAGGTCGTAGATGGTTGTATTGTGGATGATAGTGTCGTGGAATTTATGGTTGTAGAGGTTGATGTTGTATTTGCAGTTGTGGTTGAGGCGATGGTTGTTATTGAAGATGAAGTATATGTGGCTAATAATGAGGTTGTAGCGTTGGGGCTTACGCTCCAGACAGCTGCAGAATTCAGCATAATTACTGTTATCAGTGCAATGATGGCAATCTTTTTAGGATATATGTAAGTCATGCAAGAACCGTTATACTATAGACATGCGATAGATTCATCATTACTGTATATTGAAAATCTTTCTTAGGAAAGCGATGATGCTCCTGCCTCTTTTTGTACTCCCATATGCCTCTGTTCCTGTTGATGCTGCATATATGCCTGACATCTCTTTTACTGCTGTTGAGAATCTTGTCTTTCCGTCAAGCATAATTGCAGGTATGTGCTCAGAGATGCTTATCGGAACTATCTCATCTTCAGGTATGGATGCGCGTACTCTGTCGCCATACATCTCCTCTATCTCCCTTACACTTATCTCATACTTCCTGTTCTTGACTCTGTTGAGTATAAGGTTATGCTTGAGCTTCTCTTTATCATATGTCGATGCAAGCCTTATGCTGCTGGCACATGCAGACATCTCCGGTGATGAGATTATTATTGCTTCGTCATACAGTTTGAATATGTCCATTATTCCAATTCCTGGAGCAGTATCCACAATTATAAAATCATAGCTCTCCTTTGCGAGCATGCCCATTAGCCTTTCAATACTCTCCTTTGCAGGAATGAACGGTGCTGAATACGCTGTGCCTGGAAGTATATGCATGCCAGTTGTGTTGTGCCGTATTATAGTATTCCTAAGATTGGACTTGCCTGACATCACCTCCCTTATGCCTGTATTCACCTCGTCTATTCCAAGATGGAAGCCGACGCTCGGATTTGTAGTGTCTGCATCTACGAGAAGAACCCTGAATCCCTGACGCACAAGCGCAGTTGAAAGATTAACTGCTATTGTCGTCTTGCCGACACCGCCTTTCTGCGATGATATTCTTAAAAAATAGGGCTTGGGCATTCAATCAGAACCTTTCTCTCTTTTTATCTGTTCCCTTAACCTTACCATTCTCTCAGCCCTTTCAGGAGTGTATTTGGGCATGCCTAATTTCCTCCTAGCCATAATTAGGATTGATGTTAATATTATTAAAGCAATTGCAGTCACAGCATAAAAGTATGGAATTTGAGGCTGGGTTGCTGCACCAGCGCTTGCAACAGACACGTGTCCTGTCTGATTTGGCATTACTGTAAGAGGCATTGCATATGAATAGTTGTATCCCTGCGCAATTACTTTTACATATACAAGGAAGGTGCCCTGGACAGCAGAGGTAAGTATGGTGAATGAAGGGCTTATCAGCTGGTTTGGCGTTGCGTTTATCGATTGCAGCGCGTTCTTTATGGTGATCCCTGATGCTGATGTGAGAGTGAAGTTTATCTGCTGTTCACCGGTTCCGGTATAAAGAGCCTGGAGCTGTAGAGTTCCGCTTGAGTTAGTATAGAACGGAGGTATTACAGTGTTGAGGAGTGTAATTATGCTTGACTGCTTTGTAGGCTGCGGCTGCATCAGCACATTCTGTATGTTCTCAAGCAGGAGCTGGCTCGTAGGCTTGCTTATCTCATAGTATGCAAATGAGCTTGAATTGCTTCTTAAAAATGGAAGCTGCCAGGATATTGTGTAGAAATCCTGCACCTTAGATATTTTGCTCTGGAGACCCTGCGTTGTTATCTGCGATTGGTTTGATACTAGGGCTGCTGGAACCAAGGTCTGCAGCGTTGCATTTGACACGTTACTGCCTGATGGGTTGTTTATCTCTATTACCCCTTGCGCTGCGGCCGTATAATTGGTTATTGATACGAAGTTAATGGCTTGGAGTTTTTTCTGCGAGGCATTATACACATTGATTACCATATATTCGGTCCTGTTTGATCTAAGCCCATTCCTGTTTATTGAGATATTCAACGGCACAACATATGAGCCGCTCTTGAAAGACTGGTTCGGGCTGATAAGCACCTGTAGGGACTGCTGCTGGTTCGGAAGTAGATATTCACTGTCTGCTGAGAGTTTTACCAAGCCCGAATAAGCATCAGGTATTGAGAAATTTACAGTATATGCTGTTTGGCCTGGATTGGACGAATCGAGTGTTGTTATTGACTGAGATAATGCAGGTGCCGATATTATGAATGGTGCGGTGTTAAGCACAAGGTTAGGCAGAGGCTGTATAGGTATTGCTATCTGCTGTATTACGCCTGCTGATGAAGAATGTTGTGAATGCGGCACGGATGCAGTATACGATGTCTCCTGGGAATTGGAGATGTAGTTTGCGCCCATGAATGAGTATGTATTATAAATACTGATAGTATATGTGCCTGGCAGATTTGCTATGCTGCCAATGGTTATGGAGGTGTTTAGGGACTGCCCTGGCAGGAGACCTATCACACTGTACGTATTAGAATAACTTGCAGGCCCATTTACTGTAAGGTATAGCGTTGAACCTGTTGTCGAATACTGCCCTGTATTCTTAAGTCCAATATTTATCGTTACCTGCGAACCTATAGAAAGGCTCGGCGCTGTGCTTAATCCTGTTATTAGCATGTTTGCAGGGTTCAGCAGAGAGAATGATGCTGTTGAGGAATTGCTTATGCCACCTCCTGTAAGAACTATTGAAGCAGTATATGTTGTATTTGCAACCGTGTTTGTGTCGAGAAGAACGTTGTATGTTGCTGCAGTATTTCCTATGCTTGATATAGATACTGTATTGGATAACACCAATTGGTTGCTGCTGGTCTGCACTACCTCAAGCGTGCCGGTTGCAGGAGGTATCGTACAGGATGCCTGTGAATGGACAATATATGCAAGAGATATGCTTCCGGTTTTAGGGTAAGTCGGTAGGGTGTTGAAATTTAGGTAGAATGGACAGCCTACCGGTAGGCTTGCAGAGATCTGCTGCGAATTTGATGCCATTGCTGTGCAGGTTAGGATAACCAACAATAGCAACGCTGAGCCAACTCTAGGCATTTATCCACTTTTTACTTTTGATTAAGTGTATATTAATACGGCAATTAATAATAAGTAGGTTATATAATAAATCGAGTTTGTGAAGATAAATGTTGCATCAAAGAATATGGTAAAGGTAGACGCAGTAAAGGAGACTGTTAGAGAGTATCCGCTGTTTAAAGGAGTGGAGATCTCTTTTGCTGAAACAGCTTCCGGAGTGTCGGAACAGCCAAAATCGTTGGAGGAGACTGTGCAGGGCGCTGTGAACAGGGCCGAAGCGGCGTTCAAGGACTGCGACTATAGTATAGGAATAGAATCCGGATTGATGAATGTACCGCACACAAAAACAGGGAGCATGGATTTCTGCGCGTGCTCGATATATGATGGCAAGGAGCACAGTATAGGCTTATCCTGCGCCTTTGAGTTCCCGAAGAAGGTGACTGAGATGATACACGAACAGGGAATAACAGCAAATGACGCTTTTTACAATGTTGGTTTGACAACAAACAAGAAGATAGGTTCTGCAGAAGGTGCCATAGGGATTCTGACAAAAGGCAGAGTGACAAGGAATGATTATACAAAGCAGGCGGTGCAGATGGCGCTCATACACCTAGAAAATAAGAATCTCTACTGAATGCAGTGCATTTATTAAGTAATTATGGCCGTATTATCTCGTGGTCTCATCATGAAAGTCATTCTTGTCAGGCATGGCCATAGCAAGCTGAACGGAAAGGGAATTCACCAACCCCCAGAGACAGAGCTGTCAGACACTGGAATAAAACAGGCTGAAGCGATAGCTGAAAGGATGATGGGAGTGAGAGTAGATGTGATACTTGCAAGCAAGTATGAACGTGCAATGCATACTGCAAGGATAATATCAAAGGCGATAGACAGGCCAATTGTTTACACAAGCCTGCTAAATGAATTCAAAAACCCGTCAGTATTAGAGGGAAAGAAGCAAGGTTCTGCCATTGATTTGAAGGTAAAGAAGATTGTGAAGATGCATTTGGACGATCCTGATTGGCACTACTCTGATGAGGAGAATAATTTTGATAGGATTAAAAGAGGCAAGAAAGTAGTGAAATACATAGGAGGCAGAAAAGAGGAGCATGTGCTTGTATGCACACATAGCGGCATGATACGCATGATACTTGCAGTAGGGCTCTTTGGGGATGACCTTACTCCAAAAGATTTTCATAAGATAATAAGTTTCATGCGTACCGAGAACACAGGCATAACTGAATGCGAAATAGGTTCTGATGGAAGATGGCGCCTCATTACCTTCAATGACTTTATTCATCTAAAATGATTTTAAGTTTTTACCCATTATTCTTTAGTGGAGATGAACTTGGTAGATATCAATAAGGAAAAGCGAAAGAGCCTCGCAAAGGCAATGATCTACAAACAAATGCTTGACAGGCTTGCGTATATCTCCCTTATTGCAGATGTTTCCATAGCCGTAGCAACCCTCATCTCCTTGCATGCGTACTCTTCCAATATAGATTATACGATAAAGTTGCTGAATTACGGGCTTACGCTTATAGTGATAATAACGATAATAGTCTTCGTTATCTTCGCATTCGTTTCCGACTATCACAAAAAGATAATACGCCTCATACGCGATACTGGAGGGTATGCAGTAAAATCAGTTAGGAAGAATATGACCTGACCCTATTCTCTGTCCAGGCTGAACTCCTTCTTTATCTTGCTTATCTTTGGCCTTATTACGAGCATGCAGTATGGCTGGAGAGGATTGCTTTTGTAGTAGTTCCTGTGGTAATCCTCTGCCGGATAGAATTTTTTAAGCTGCCTTATCTCTGTAACTATCGGCTTTTTGCGATTCTTCTGCTCTGCTTTTACGAAGCTCTCTATTATTGGTTTTTGTTTCGGATCAGTATAGAATATTGCAGACCTATATTGTGAGCCTGAGTCAGCATCCTGTCTGTCTTTTGAGGTCGGGTCATGCATTTTGAAAAATATGTCAAGTATCTTCTCAAGTTTTATCTTGTTCGGATTGAATTTTATCATAGCAACCTCTATGTGGCCCGTGTTGCCTCTGCACACCTCCTGATATGTTGGGTCTTTTGTATTGCCGCCAGCA